>NZ_CBFHTG010000008.1:0-60388 GCF_965658795.1 Lentibacter sp.
CCCCGACGGCGGCAAAGGCATACGCGTCTTCGCCAAAGCGCCCTTCTAGCGGCCTGCACCTGACGCAAGTTTCCCAGCCTACCTCTGATACGCTCGTATCGTTTGAACGCAGAACCGAGTATCCGCCTTGCGCAGGAAGCGGTCTTTGCAAAGTTTGACCGTTGCGCCAAAGCGGTCATTGGGCGACAATGCAGCGAAAGTCGGCAGTGAGCCCAATGTGCATGATGCTGCGTTTTTCACCAATGGCTGCCTTTGCGTTTGATAAGAAAGAAGTGCTTACACCTAGCGGGGGTTCAGTCTGGGTTCAGGTGCCATAATTTGGCCTTCCTTGTCATTTATCTGAACGCAATGAAACGACGGAGGTGTAATGCGATGGAACAGACAATCGAAGAGCGACCAGCAAAATTTGGATTGGTTGGCTTCATGCTGGGTATTGCTAGCCTCGTCGTTATTCTCATACAACTTTCTGCATTTTTTGAGCCGCAAGAGAAGAGTAGCGGTTCGATTATTGGTGAGATAGCAGCGGACATAAAGCAATCAGCCGCACGTGCATTGACAGGGGATTCAGCCCCAGAGCCCACTCCGGCACCTCAAGATTACAGCCAGTTAGTCACAATTGCCGCGCTCTGCGTGGCAGGTCTAGCGGTCGTACTTGGCGGCATAGGACTATACAGAAATGAACCACATCGGCTTTCATATATGGCCGTTGGCATCGGCGTTTCAGCCTTTGTTATGCAGTATGTGTTCTGGATGGCGATCCTGATTTGCGGAGTGGCCTTGCTCATTAGTATTATTGGTAATCTCGACAGTATTTTCGGCTAGGCGCAGAAAAAGTCATCTACAAAACCGACCTTCGTCGTTCAGTACTTGATGTCCGCTTCGTCCGCATCGAGACCTTTCCGCTAGCCTAGCGCATGTGTCCGCTTTTGCCTTCCGCGCCGTGCCGCCACACGTCCGCCTCGGGCTGAAAGCGGTCATCTGACACTTCCTGTCACGATCGTTGCAACCCGGAGTCAGGGCCTGCTTTCACGCGGGCATTTTAGGTCAGGTGCAGAACACGAGAGCGTTTCCCGCTTTCCTTGAAACAAGGCATCGCCAATGTCGCGAGAACGTCGAAGGCGTGGCAGGGTTTTGGTGATCCAAAACAAACAGGACACACTTCAGAGCGCACGCAGCGTTAACCTGAGTCTGTTAACAGGTCTTAACGTTTGGGCGGTGCACAGGGGGTGCACGCTTTGTGCACGCATGTCACCCCCCGCTTTTTCGCCGCCAGAGCGTGGTTAACCACACCGCGCGCTGGCTTTGTTTTGAGGTCCGAAGCGGGTTAGCCCGCCTCGTTTGACCAGCCTGCAACGGCCTTCACTTCGAGGAAATCTTCCAGCCCCCAAGTGCCGCCTTCGCGGCCATTGCCTGACTGTTTCATCCCGCCAAAAGGCGCGCCTGCGCCACGGCTCTGACCGTTCATTTCCACCATGCCGGAGCGCAAGCTGCGCGCCATACGGTTGAGCCGCGCGCCGTCTTGTGTCTGCACATAATTGGTCAGGCCATAGACCGTGTCATTGGCCATTTGCACGGCCTCTTCCTCGGTCTCAAACGCCATGATCGACAGCACAGGCCCGAAGATTTCTTCGCGCGCGATTGTCATATCAGGGGTCACATCGGCAAAGACCGTCGGGCGCACATAATAGCCTTTGTTCAGCCCCTCTGGGCGGCCCGTGCCGCCCGCCACAAGGCGCGCGCCTTCATCGATCCCTGTCTGGATGAGATCCTGAATTTTGCCCCACTGCACCGCATTGACCACAGGCCCAATGTGGCGGCCTTCTTGGCTGGCGGGGCCAACCGAGACTTTGGCCGCAACTTCTGCAGCAGTTTCAACGGCTTGGTCATAGATCTCGCGCTGCACAAGCATACGGCTTGGCGCGTTGCAGCTCTGGCCTGTGTTGTTCATCATGTGCAAAACACCGCGCTTCACGGCCTTTTCATCGGCATCTGCAAAGACAAGATTTGCGCCCTTGCCGCCCAGCTCAAGGCTCACGCGCTTGAGCGTATCCGCCGCTGACTTGCTGATCAGCTTGCCCGCGCGTGACGAGCCTGTGAAGCTGACCATGTCGACATCTGCGTGGGCTGTCAGCTGGCTGCCAACGCCTGCGCCATCGCCGTTCACAAGGTTGAAAACGCCCGCAGGGAAGCCCGCTTCATGCATCATTTCGGCAAAGAGCATCGCATCAAGCGGTGTCTCTTCCGAGGGCTTGAGCACCATGGTGCAGCCCGCAATAGCCGCCGCGCCGACCTTGAGCGTGACCTGGTTCATCGGCCAGTTCCAAGGCGTAATCAGCGCCGCAACGCCGACCGCTTCATGGATGATACGGTCGTTTGGCGCATGGTCTCCCAAGGGGCCTTCAAACTCGAATGTCTTTGCTGCGCGGATGAAGTTCGAAAGGTGCCAGCTGCCCGCAGTCGCCTGTGAGCCTTTGGCCATATCAATCGGCGCCCCCATCTCTTGCGAGATAACCGCCCCCATCTCTTCACTGCGCGCCTGATACACCTCAAGCAGCTTTTCAACCTTGGCAATACGCTCTGCCACAGGCGTCGCCATCCAGCCCGGCAAGGCGGCTTTTGCAGCGGCAACCGCCGCGTCGCTATCGGCCTGACCACCCAATGAAATCACAGCGAAAGGCTCTTCTGTTGAAGGGTCGATGACGTGGTGGTCCTTGCCATCTTGCGGCTTGACCCACTGGCCGTTGATGTAAAAGTCGCGTTTCTCGATCATCTGAACTCTCCCAAGAATTTTGAGGCACTTTGTCACCCCGTCGCATTCGCTGCAAGTCACCCCTTACACTTGGACGCAACGTGAATATATACATTCGGAAAGTCGAATTTATCGACCGAGATTCACACATAAGGAGTTACGCTATGGGCCTTCGTATCAACGACATCGTTCCAAATTTCACCGCAAACACAGATCAGGGCGAGATCAAGTTTCACGACTGGATCGGTGACAGCTGGGCGATTCTCTTCTCGCACCCGAAAGATTTCACACCCGTTTGCACAACCGAGTTTGGCGCTGTGTCACAGCTTGGCGCAGAATGGGAAAAGCGCGGTTGCAAAGTGATTGGTCTTTCCGTTGACAGCGTCGAAGAGCACCACGGCTGGAAGAAAGACATCGAGAGCTATTCAAGCGCGAAAGCGGGCTTCCCCATCATCGCAGATGAAGACCTCGCCGTGTCAAAAGCCTTTGATATGCTGCCCTCAGAAGCCTACCTACCCGATGGCCGCACAGCCGCCGATAGCGCTTCAGTCCGCTCTGTCTTCATCATCGGCCCAGACAAGCAGCTCAAGCTGTCCATGACATACCCGATGAACGTGGGCCGCAACTTTGCCGAAGTTCTGCGCGCGCTCGACGGCCTGCAAATGGCCAACGGCAACGGCGTGGCAACACCCGCCGACTGGAACATCGGCGATGATGTCATCATCCCGACATCCGTGTCAGACGAAGATGCAAAAGCCAAGTTTGGCGCTTTTGAAACAGTCTTCCCCTACCTGCGCAAAACCGCAGCCCCCAAGTAAGACACAGCCTGCGCGCCGCCAACAACGCGGCGCGCAGCACCCCACCCGATTAAGTCTTTAAGCGCAGAGCCGTTTCGGGCACTCTCACAGCGATTCTTCCGAACCGTGATGTGAGACCAAGATGCGCACGCTCCTTTTCCTCGTAATGGCTCTGTCTGTAACAGTGGCGCAGGCCGATGAGGCCCCTGTCGGGGCGCACCTCGACATCGAACTGAACGCGGCCACACAGACAGATACAGGCTGCCAGCTGTCTTTTCTCATCATCAACGGCCACGACCAAGACATTGCCAAAGCGGTCTATGAAACTGTGCTTTTTGACACCGCAGGCGCGGTCGCCCAAATGACCCTTTTTGATATGGGCGAGTTGCCCGCAGCCCGCCCTCGCGTGCGCCAGTTCGTCCTGCCCAATACATCCTGCGACGCGCTCGGGAAGCTGCTGTTCAACGGCGCACAGATCTGCGAAGCCGAGAGCCTTTCGGCCAGCGCTTGCACAGCGGGCCTCACCCTTCGCAGCCGAACTGCGCTGGAGGTTATAGGATGACCACGCTGATGACATCGCTCAGCCAAATTGCCGCTTTGGGCGGCCCTGTTGTGCTCATACTGCTCGCTGTTTCGGTGCTTACACTCGCGCTCATGCTCTACAAGCTCTGGCAGTTTCGGGCGTCTTCGGTCGGGCGCCACCATGCACTGCGCCAAGCACTGATAGCTTGGGATGACGGCAACACAGCAAAGGCCCACGACACGCTTGCAACGTCAAAGAGCTACCTTGCCCCGCTCATCGCCGATGGCTTTGCCAGCGCCCCGCGCGCGCGGCTCACAGCCGAGGCCGAAGCACGCTTTGCAAAGCTCGAGAGCGGCTTTCGCGCCATGGACACTGTCGCGCAGCTTGCGCCGCTGCTGGGCCTCTTTGGCACAGTTCTGGGCATGATTGACGCCTTTCAATCTCTCCAATCAGCAGGAAGCCAGGTTGACCCGTCCCTACTCGCTGGCGGCATCTGGGTTGCCCTGCTGACAACAGCTGTTGGCCTCGCCGTTGCCATGCCCACCGCCGTTGCCTTGAGCTGGTTCGAAGCTCGGATGGACGTCGAGCGGGTATTTGCTGACATGGCCATCCAAACCATTTGCGCCCCAAAAACGCGCCCAGCTGATGCTTAGAGCCGTTCGCAGGCGCAGACGACTTTCGATGACATCCCTTATCGATGTTATCTTTCTGCTTTTGCTGTTCTTTATGTTGTCATCCACATTTTCGCGGTTTGCCGAGGTCGAGCTTTCGGCCTCTGGCGCAGGAAGCGCCAGCGCCGACACGCCGCCTCTTTTTGTACAGCTCAGCCCCGAAAGCCTCACGGTCAACGGCACGTCACAGAGCCTCGAAGGCCTCAGTTTGCCCGAAGGGGCAAGCCGCGTGCTGATTGCCCTGAAAGCCGACGTGACGGCCCAGAGGCTCACCGATCTGCTGGTCGCTCTGCGCGGCATTGGCGGGCTGTCGGTCACTGTGCTGACAGCGGGGTGAGATATGGCAAATCCGCTGCGCAAACCCAGGAGCCCCACCCGCCTCGAGCCCACAATCGCACTGATCAATATTGTCTTTCTCATGCTGATCTTCTTTCTGATCGCAGGCACAATAGCTGCGCCCCTCAGTTCGGATTTAAAGCTTGTCAACACCGCCGATCTGGACGGGGCCGAGCCGCCCGATGCGCTTGTCTTATCCTCTGAAGGCGCTCTGAGCTTTCAGGGAGACCCCATCAGCCCTGCTGAGTACGTTGCAGGCCTAAGCCAAGCAGAGCGCGCAACAGTCCGCCTTGTGCCTGACCGCGCCGCGGCGGCAGCAGACCTCGTGAGGATCGGCGCTGAACTGCGCAATGCAGGCGCTTTGTCGGTGCGCATCGTGACTGAAAGAGCCGTGCAATGATCGCATCATCCGTCACAGCAAAGGCGCTTACATTTGGTCTCGCTCTGGCGCTACATGGCGCAGTGCTGTGGGGGATATCCCGCCCTGCACAAGACGCCAAAACAGAGGGGGCCAGCGCCGCAATCGAAACGCGCTTGGGTGACAGCTTTGCCGACATGACAGCTGGTGTGCTCACACCAGTGCCCACGCAGACCGCAGCCATACAGCCCACACAGCAAATGAGCGCGGCCAAACCCGTAAGCGCCCTGCCCGCTGCACGCCCCACGGTACAGGCGGCACCCCCCAGCCAACCCGCAACGGCTCAAGCCCTTGCAGAGCCCAGCCCGGCGCAGTCACTCCGCCCCGCAGCAAGACCCAAGTCTGTTGAAGCGAAGGCCCCACCTAAGGCTAAGCCAAAACCCGCGAAACCAAAAACAAGCGCTAAAAAAACCACTGTCAAAGGCGCAAGTGACGGCAAAGCAAAAGCCGCCGTAAAACAGAAGTCGACGGGAAGCGCCGCGACAAAGGCAAAGGGCAATGCGGCAGCACAGAACTATCCCGGCCGCGTCATGCGTAAAATCTCCCGCGTGCCCAAGCCGCGTGTTGGCTCAACCGGGACTGCAACGGTTCGCTTCACCATCGCCGCAAATGGCGGGCTCGCCTCAGCCTCTATCGCCCGTAGCTCGGGCGTAGCATCACTTGATCGCGCGGCGCTAAAGGTCATCCAGCGCGCGGCCCCCTTTCCAAAGCCCCCAACAGGTGCGCAGCGTAGCTTTACGCTTAAGATCAAGGGGGCACCCTAGCGAAAACGGCCACACCCCGTGAGGGCGCGGCCGTTTGCCTGTTTGTTTAAGGGCGCCTATTTCTCGGCGTCGAGCAAACCTGACTTAAACATCAAGCCCGCAGCCAACGCCCCGAGAATAGGCGCTACGATAAAGAGCCAAAGCTGGCTGATCGCCCCAGCCCCTGCAAAGAGGGCCGGGCCAATGGACCGGGCCGGGTTGACCGAAACACCTGTAATCTTGATCCCCACAAGGTGGATCACCACCAGCGTTATGCCGATGGCCAATCCTGCCATAGACGAGGGCGCACCTGCGCCTGTGGCTCCAAGGATCACAACAACAAAAAGAAACGTGGCCACAAGCTCAAACAAGAAGGCAGACGCCATAGCGTATTCGCCAAGGTAGCCCGCGCCCCAGCCGTTTTGGCCAAGCCCGTTCGCAGCGACTGTATAGTCAGCCTTGCCTGTCGCAATGATCATGAGAACCAGCGCCGCAACACTCGCGCCGCATATCTGTGCAATAATGTACTGCACAGCCTCAGCCATCTTCATACGCCCAGCCGCGACAGCTCCAAGCGAAACCGCAGGATTGATATGGCAACCAGACACTGGCCCAATGCCGTAAGCCATCCCGATAAGCGCAAAACCGAAAGCAAGCGAAATACCCGCCAGCCCGATGCCCGTTGTGCCATCAGCACCCGCAATCACGGCGGCGCCACACCCGAACAAAACAAGTGTAAACGTGCCAATAAACTCAGCTGTCATTTTTTTCATGGGTCTGTTCCCTCCCGAACTCATAACCAACAAAAAAACGATGCTGTAACCCACTTCATTAAAAACGGGGAAAATTGGGCATCTCGCACCCTAAACGAAAAAAGCCCCGGCATTCACGCCGGGGCTTTCCTCTTAGTCGTGTGAGGAAATTACTCTTCTGACTTTTCTTCTGGCGCGATTTCTTCACCAGTTGTCTGATCAACCATCTTCATGGCGAGACGCACTTTGCCGCGATCGTCAAAGCCCAAGAGCTTCACTTTCACATCCTGGCCTTCTTTCAGAACATCTGAAGGGTGGTTCAGGCGACGATTTTCGATTTGCGAAACATGCACAAGGCCGTCGCGCTTACCGAAGAAGTTCACAAACGCGCCGAAGTCGACGATTTTGACAACTTTGCCGTCATAGATCTGGCCTTCTTCAGGCTCTGCCACGATCGAGTGGATCATGTCATAGGCCTTCTTGATGGCCTCGCCGTTTGGCGATGCGATCTTGATGATGCCTTCGTCGTTGATATCGACTTTAGCGCCTGAAACTTCAACGATCTCACGGATGACTTTGCCGCCCGAGCCAATCACTTCACGGATTTTGTCCGTTGGGATCTGCATGGTCTCGATACGTGGTGCGTGGATCGAGAAATCCTGCGCGCCATCAATCGACTTGTTCATCTCTTCAAGGATATGAAGGCGGCCCGCTTTCGCTTGGTCGAGGGCTTTTTCCATAATCTCTTGTGTGATGCCGGCAACCTTGATGTCCATCTGCAACGAGGTGATGCCTTCGGCAGTACCCGCTACTTTGAAGTCCATATCGCCGAGGTGATCTTCGTCACCCAAGATATCGGTGAGAACCGCATAGGAACCGTCATCTTCAAGGATGAGACCCATAGCAACACCGGCAACAGCCGCTTTAAGCGGAACACCCGCGTCCATCATGGACAAGGAGCCACCACAAACAGACGCCATTGAAGACGAACCGTTTGACTCAGTGATCTCAGAAACGAGGCGCACTGTGTAAGGGAAGTCTGTCGGCGCAGGCAAAACAGCCTGAAGCGCACGCCAAGCCAGCTTACCATGGCCGATTTCGCGGCGTCCGGGAGGGCCCACGCGGCCAGCTTCACCAACCGAATAGGGAGGGAAGTTGTAGTGCAGCAGGAAGTTTGATTTGAAGTTGCCGTGCAGCGCGTCGATGAACTGTTCGTCATCGCCCGTGCCGAGTGTTGTGACAACAAGACCTTGCGTCTCACCACGTGTGAAAAGCGCTGAGCCGTGTGTACGTGGCAGAAGGCCTGTTTCGCAAACAATCGGGCGCACTGTGTCGAGGGCACGGCCATCGATACGCTTGCCTGTTTTGACAACGTCACCACGCAGAATGCCAGCTTCAAGCTTCTTGAGAGCCGAACCAAGGTTCGCATCTGCAAGCTGCTCGTCTGTCAACGCGTCAGTGATCACTGTGCGCGCAGCAGAAACGGCGGCTGTGCGCTCTTGCTTGTCTGTCAAAGCAAAGGCTGCACGCATGGCTGTTTCGCCAGCAGCTTTCACCGCTTCGTAAAGCTCGGTGTACTCTGGGGGCTGGAAGTCAAACGGCTCTTTGGCCGCTGATTCCGCCAGGTCGATGATCAAGTCGATCACAGGCTGGATCTGCTCGTGAGCAAATTTCACCGCGCCGAGCATTTCCGCTTCGGTCAGCTCATAAGCTTCTGACTCAACCATCATCACGGCGTCTTTTGTACCCGCAACAACAAGGTCAAGACGCTGCTCTGGGTTCATGCGCAGGTCTTGCATGTCGTCAACCGTTGGGTTGAGCACATACTCGCCTTCTGTGTAACCCACACGGCAAGCCGCGATTGGGCCCATGAACGGTGCGCCAGAGATCGTCAGAGCCGCTGAGGCCGCGATCATCGCAACCATGTCAGGGTCATTGACGAGGTCGTGGCTAAGCACGGTACACATCACCAGAACTTCGTTTTTGAAACCAGGAACAAACAGCGGGCGGATCGGACGGTCGATCAGGCGGGCTGTCAGTGTTTCTTTTTCAGTCGGGCGTGCTTCACGCTTGAAAAAGCCGCCAGGCACTTTGCCGGCCGCATAGTATTTCTCTTGGTAGTGAACCGTCAGCGGGAAAAAGTCTTGGCCCGGCTTTGGTTGCTTGGCGAATGTCACGTTGGCCATGACAGATGTTTCGCCGAGTGTTGCGATGACGGAGCCATCGGCTTGGCGGGCAACTTTGCCCGTTTCGAGCGTAAGCGTTTCTTCGCCCCACTCCATGGTCTTCTTCGTAATGTTGAACATTTTCGTTTCCTGTGTCGGAGCGCTCACGGGCGTATCCCGTGTCTCCTGTTTGAATGGCGGCCCCATTGCCGCCGACCCCTTTGGTATCCTAATTGAAGCGCTGGGGTCGTGGCGCCACGTCTCAGATGAGCCGCCCTTACAGGAGTTTTGCGCCTATTGAAAGCGTTTTAGCAGATCAGCCTTTGTTCCAAGCCGTGCAATTATGCTCATCAGATGGTGGCAAATATTTTAAAATCGCTTAGAGTTTGCAGGGTCTTTTTAGTTAGGTTTGTGATGGTTCGGTTCTGCATTTCTGTTATCGCGTTTATCTTGCTCAGCGGCCTGCCGGGCCTTGCACAGGCAGATAAACCCAAAATCCTCGCCATCGGCGACAGCCTTATGGCTTGGCACAGGGGGGAAGACCTTTCTATCGCCGACAAGCTGGCGGAAGAGCTTGGTGAACCTGTGCTCAACCGTGCTATTTCTGGCGCGCGGATCATCTACGGCCTACCCGTCACTGGCGCGATGGGGCTACGCATCTCAAGCCAGTTCCGCGAGCGTGAACGCTACGACTGGGTGATCGTAACAGGCGGTGGCAACGACTTTATGTTCGGATGCGGCTGTGGGAAATGTGAGCGCCGAATGGACCGAATGCTGACCGATGACACCATGCGCGGAGATGTCGTGAGCCTGATTGCCCAGATCCGCAAGACCGGCGCACGCGTGATTTATCTGGGCTACCTTCGCAGCCCCGGCACAGGTTCTCCCATCGAAAGCTGCAAGAATGAGGGCGACACCTTCGAAGCAAGGCTTGCCAGGCTTGCCAGCCGGGACAAGGGGGTCTTCTTCCACTCCATCGCAGATCTTGTACCGTCCGGCGACCGCAGCTTTCACAGCGTCGACATGATCCACCCGTCCAAGAAGGCCAGCGCCATCATTGGCGCTCAAATCGCCGAGATCATCAAAAGCGCTGATCGAACCCGCTAGTCAAAACACAGGGCCCAAAAGAAAACCGCGCCCCAGTGGGACGCGGTCTCTTACTCTGGCGCTGGCGAGCGTCTTAGCGACGGATGCCGAGCTTTTTGATGAGGTCCTGATAACGGGCCTCTTCTTTGCCACGCAGAAAGTCGAGCAGCTTACGGCGCTGTGCAACCATCTTGAGAAGACCACGGCGGCCGTGGTTGTCTTTTTTGTGGGTCTTGAAATGCTCTGTAAGCGTCGTGATCCGCGATGTCAGGATAGCAACCTGAACTTCGGGTGAGCCTGTATCGCCTTCTTTGGTGGCGAACTCTTTCATGACGCGGGCTTTTTCTTCAACAGTGATCGACATCGGGATCTCCTTTGTATTTAAGGGTTCGGGCACGAGCCGGGATGTCGTCCAGCAAGGTCCATAGGATATGCAAAGCCGCAAAACAGCTTAGCAAGAGCGCCGTATAGGCGGATTCTGTCATGTTGGAAAGACTTTTCAGACAACGCCAGCCTCCGCAGGGCTGGCCCACAGCCCACCAAACAGTAAAGCAGCATCACTTTCAGCCATAATGGATAGATCACTCAGCATGATCTCCATATCCGACGTCACCGCAGCAATCAGTTCTCCATTCATCTGAACATGCGTGACCGTTGGATCCAGTGCATCCGTCAAAAGGCGGATTTCAGGGTCATCGTCCCCTGCAAGAGCATCATCAAAGACAATGATCAACCGATCCTCCAAGACGTTAAAGTCTGTAATTTGGGCTTCCTCGTCCTCAGCAATCCAATCTCCGATAAAGATCGTGTCCGCGCCAGTGCCAGACGTGACAACATCAAGACCGCCTGCAACGACTTCGTCGTCGCCGCCTCCACCGTTCAGATAATCCTGTTCTGCCGCGCTTGGCTCTCGGCCATCCAACAGGTCATCACCCCAACCACCAAACAGGGTGTCGAGCCCGAGGCCACCAATCAATGTGTCGTTACCAAGCCCACCGTGCAGAGCATCGTCACCCTCATCGCCCCAGAGCAGATCGTCGCCAGCGCCACCGTATACTGTGTCCGCACCTGCGCCGCCAGACAGCGTATCGCTGTCAGAATGCCCAAAAAGAGAATCATCACCCGCGTCCCCGCGCAAGACATCATCGCCGGTTTCCCCATGAACGGTGTCCGCGCCACGACCACCGCTAACGAGGTCATCGCCCTCCCAGCCATGCAACTCATCGTCTCCATCACCACCGTCGATGGTATCAGCGCCCGCATAGCCATTGATTTGATCTGCGCTATCGGTGCCCGAAATAGCCTCGTCATCACTATCACCAGACAAAATAACACCAACATCAGGGTCACCCGGTGGCACGACAGCCCCGAAAACATCTTCGTCTTCCTCGCTGCCATCAAAGCCCAAGAAGACTGTCGCGCCGACCAGCGCCATACCCATTAAACCAGCCAGTAACATCATGACCGCACTCCACACAAAACCTCACCGATATGGCCCGAAAAACGCACCATACCCAAAAGTATAGGCACAAAGCCGTTAACGGCGGCTTTGGATTTCCTGAACAATTTGCGAGGCCCAATCGCCTATCACGGGAATGAACTCGATCTGTGAGGCCCACCACACAACCATCGAAACGAGAAGCGAAGCCCCAAGCACAGAGCCCAGCCCAAAGGCCAACCCGCGCATCAGCTGAAAGCCCAGCAAGCGCCACATCGAGCTGTGGATGCGCACAAATCGATGGGTGTTAAGACGTTCAAGCTCTTGCGTCAGGCGCTCAACTGCATGTTTCATCTCGATGTCAGACTGCTCGCCCATCCCATACCCCTTTTTTCAAAACCACCGCTCTGGCTGCTGTGTATAGGCAATATAAAGGGGATGTTTTGGGTGGCCAGCCTTTGTGAGCCCAAGGTGAAAAACTGGGCGACCCGTTTCACGCAACAAAGCCTCAACAACCTGGCCGCGCTGCAAATGTTCGCCGTGTGCGCCCCATGCTGCGATAATCTGATCTGCCCACGCACAGCTTTCCAGAATGACAGCATCATTTTCAACGCCAACCGGCTCTTTCGCAGCACGCATTTTTTTGGGGTCAGTGTCGCGCCATGCGAAAATATTGGTCACACGAAAACCGCCAAATCCGAGCGCACGTGCACGCCGTTCGCAGCGCTCCACTGTCGGGTCGTTTTGCACCTCGGTCGCAGTCGACGGGTTGAGCATCAGGAAAAGAGCTTTTCTAGCCTCAGGCTCCCACACACGGGTGAGCGAATAGCGGTATTGCTCACAGTCGGAATAGACAGCCGTCGATGGCGCGTCTCCCTTGGTGTGCGTACGCGTGATCATGCACGCCAGTCAAAGAAGCCTTTGCCCGCCCGCTCCAGGAGCTTTGCTGCCATCTCGCGCCCAAGCGCAGCCCCGTCTTCAACGGGCGCAGTCGCATCCTCGTTCAAGGCTTCGCTTCCATCCGGGCGCAGCACCTCGCCACGCAGGCGCAGCGTGGCCCCGTCAAGCTCGGCAAGGCCCGCAATCGGCGTTTCACAAGACCCGTCAAGCGCAGCCAGAAAAGCCCGTTCCGCCGCAAGCCGCTGGCCTGTCGGCGTATGATGGATGGCTGCCAGCATATCGGCCACACGAGAATCATCTCCACGCCGCTCGATACCGATCGCCCCTTGCGCCACGGCGGGCAACATATCTGTCACCTCAACCGGAGTCGCAGGCACTTGGCCAATCATGCCCAAGCGCGTAAGCCCTGCCATCGCCAGAAACGTTGCATCCGCCACGCCATCTTCCAGCTTTTTGAGCCGCGTCTGCACGTTGCCGCGAAACTCGGCCAGCATCAGGTCGGGGCGCTTCACCGCCAGTTGCGCGCGGCGGCGCAGACTTGAGCTGCCCATCACAGCCCCCGCAGGCACATCAGCCAAGGATTTGTATTTAAGGCACACAAACGCATCGCGTACATCTTCGCGCGGCAGATATGTATCCAGCAAAAGCCCGCTGGGCTGCAATGTCGGCATATCCTTCATCGAGTGCACCGCGATGTCGATGCTACCGTCCAGCAGCTGCTCTTCGATTTCTTTGGTAAACAGCCCCTTGCCGCCAAGTTCCTTCAACGGCTTGTCCTTGGCGATAAGCGCCGCATCGTCGCCCGTTGTTTTAATCACGACAATCTCAAAGGCCTCATGCGCCAGATCAAAGGCAGCCGCCAAACGTGCGCGGGTTTCATAGGCCTGTGCAAGAGCCAGCGGCGAACCGCGTGTGCCAATCTTGAGGGGCGCGTCGGGGGTGGGAAGAGCTTTTACCATACCCCCTGTTAGACGCGGCGCTTTGTCCTTTCAAGCGGCTCTTGCTTGACATCGCGCCGCAGCCAAGGGACGAACGACCAACCCAAGAGGAGTTTGACATGGCCGAGCAAAAGAAAATCCTGCGCGCTTTGGCGGGCGAAACGCTTGAAACGCCCCCAATCTGGATGATGCGCCAAGCTGGGCGCTATCTTCCTGAGTACCGCGCAACACGCGCAGAGGCCGGTGATTTTCTTTCACTTTGCTATAATTCCGAGCTGGCTTGCGAGGTTACCTTGCAGCCGATCCGCCGCTACGGCTTTGATGCTTCGATTCTCTTCGCCGACATTCTGCTGGTGCCGCAAGCTCTTGGCGCGGACCTCTGGTTTGTGACAGGAGAAGGCCCACGCCTCTCCACCATCACAGATAAGGCCGGCTTTGACGCCCTCAAGCCTGCAGATGCGATCCATGAACACCTCGCACCAATCTATGAAACGGTGCGCTTGCTCAGCCGCGAGCTTCCTGCCGAAACGACCCTTATCGGCTTTGCTGGCGCGCCCTGGACTGTCGCGACCTACATGATCGCGGGTCGAGGCACACCCGACCAAGGGCCAGCCCATGCTCTCAAAGATGGCAACCGCGATGTGTTTGAGGCGCTTTTGGAGCGTATCACGGATGCGACCATTCTCTATCTCTCCGAGCAAATCAAAGCTGGCGCCGAAGTTGTTAAGATCTTTGACAGCTGGGCAGGCTCGCTCAAAGGCGATGACTTTGTGAACTATGCCATCAAGCCAGCGGCGCGTATCACCGCAGCGCTTAAAGCAATGCACCCCGACACACCCATCATCGCCTTCCCGCGTGGCGCAGGCGAGCGCTATGTCGGCCTGCATGAAGCCATCGGAGCTGATTGTATTGCGCTGGATGATGGCGTTACCGCCGAATGGGCCGCAGCCAACGTTCAAACAGGCGGCTGTGTCCAAGGGAACCTCAAGTCCTCCCACATGGTCACAGGCGGAGACGACCTCGTGCGCGAAACCCGCAAAATTGTGGAGGCCCTCAAGAACGGCCCCCACATCTTCAACCTCGGCCACGGCATCACACCTGATGCAGACCCTGAGAATGTCCAACTGATGATTGACACGGTCAGAGGCGCATAAACCTAAAGACCTTGATGAATGAAAAGGGCCAGCGCATCGCTGGCCCTTTTTTGTTATTTCACCTCGCCGGTGGGCCTTGGTGTTTCCGCAGTTTCTGCTGGCAAAACAGGATACACCACTTCAGGCATCTCACCCGTCAAGCTGACGAGAAATGCAGTGATCTTGTCTGCCTCGTCGTCAGTCAGATCTTCACCAAGCTGACTTTCTCCCATGATTTGCACAGCGGTTTTCAAATCCCATACAAGGCCAGAGTGAAAGTAAGGCGCAGTCTGGTCGATGTTGCGCAAAGGCGATGCGCGGAAGACATATTCATCGTCTGCCGTTTCGGTGACGGCAAAGCGCCCCTTGTCATCCGGCGGCAAAATATCGGCTCCAGGTTTCTCGATCAGTCCGAAGGGATAGTAGCCATTGCCGCCAAGGTTGATCCCGTTGTGGCAAGAGGCGCAGCCCTTCTCGATAAAGAGCTCAAGCCCCGCTGTTTGCACATCGGTCATCGCCGCATCATCGCCGTTTAGCCAAGCATCAAAAGGTGCCGGGGTGATCAGGGTTGCCTCATAGGCCTCGATTGCCTTGGCGAAGTTGTCAAACGTCACAGGGTCTGCTTCCGCAGGGAAAGACGCTTGGAACCAGTCCACATATTGCGGCATCGAGTTCAGTGTCGCGATCACATTCTGAGGCGTATTGGCCATTTCGACGCCCGCTTGCACCGGCCCTTTGGCTTGCTCTGCCAAGTCAGGTGCGCGCCCGTCCCAGAACTGCGCTTCGTTGAAAACCGAATTCAGAACAGTGGGCGAGTTGCGCGGCCCCTTTTGCCAGCCATGCCCAATCGACGTTGGCATGTTGTCATCACCGCCAGTGGCGAGATTGTGGCAGGAGTTGCAAGAAAAAACGCCCGAGGCTGACATGCGCGGATCAAAAAACAGCGCCTTGCCCAAGTCTATCTTCGCGGGTGTAATTGGATTGTCTTTCACCGCAGGGATCGTTGAAGGCAGCGGCGCGAACAGATCCAGCGCTTCGTTGCGCAGCTCACTGGCCAGAGCCGCGCTGCCTGAGGCAAGCGCCAATGCGGTGGTCGATGTTAATAGGAAATGTCTCATGCTTGAATAGGCCTCCATAGGGTTGAAAGCAGAGTTAAGTTTGAGCGCGTTTCCTTATGTCACAGTTATATTCCGAATCACGGATGTAACGATATGACCTAGGTCAAATCCACTTCGCCAAAGGCGGCAAGCTCATCAAAACAGCGTTGGCATCATGCCCTGTTTCAAGGCCAAATTTGGTGCCGCGATCATAGACAAGGTTGTACTCCGCATAGAGCCCTCGGTGCACCAACTGCTGATCTTTCTCCGCCTCACCCCAAGGCTGGCTCATCCGCTTCTCGGTGAGCGGCACAAACGCGGGTAGAAACGCACGGCCAATATCTTGAATGAAGCCAAAATCAGCCTCCCAATCCCCCGTGTTGTGATCATCAAGGAAAATTCCGCCCACGCCACGCGCACGCTTGCGATGTGGAATATAGAAATACTCGTCAGCCCATTCTTTCAGGCGCGGATAGATATCGCTTCCGTGCCTGTCACAATGGTCTTTCTGAACCGCGTGAAAATGGGCCGTGTCCTCGGAATATTCGATGCAAGGATTGAGATCGGAGCCCCCCCCAAACCACCAGCCATGCGGCGTCCAGAACATGCGTGTGTTCATATGGACAGCGGGGCTGTGCGGGTTTTGCATATGCGCAACAAGGCTAATGCCAGAGGCCCAGAAGCGTGGGTCATCAGCCATGCCTGCCAGACCTTTGCGCGCGGCCATCGCCGCTTGTGCGCGGCTGCCAAGCGTGCCGTAAACGGTGGAAATATTCACACCGACTTTCTCGAACACACGCCCCCCGCGCATCACAGACATAAGCCCACCACCCGCATCCGCGCCATCATCTGAAGCGCGTGTGGTTTCTGTCACCTCAAAGCGGCCAGCAGGCGCTTCGCCGCCAAAACTGTCTTCAAGCCCCTCAAAGGCTGCCACAATGTCGTTGCGCAGTTCGCGAAACCAGCCGCTTGCGCGCGCCTTTTCATCTGTCATGTTGCTCATCGTATGCTCCTTAGTGGGCCGGGGCCGTGACCGGATCAAGCAGAGTGCGACCGCCGTCGACCGTTAGCACCTGCCCCGTCATAAAACTCGCACCATCCGAGGCCAAAAACTGCACAGCTTCGGCAAGCTCGGTGGGGCTGGCGATGCGCCCCATGGGCGTACCCTTTTCAATCACCGCCCTGAAATCGGGGTGATCCTTGAGATGCTCTTGCAGGCTTGCACTCATCACCGAACCCATGGCCACCGCATTGACCCTGATCCGATCAGGTGCAAGCGCAACCGCCAAGGAGCGTGTCATCTGCTCCAAAGCCGCGTTGGAAATGGACAGTGCCATCAACTGCGGGTGAGCACGACGCGACAGTATAGAAGACAAGTTGATGATAGAGCCCGCTGGCCCCTCGCCATTGTCATCCTTGGATTGCTTGATCATCCGCTTGGCAATCAGCTGGCTCAGGCGCAGCGAAGCCATCAAATTTTGCTCTAGCGCCATTTCGACAGCGTCGTCATCAGGGTTCAACGGATCAGACGCGACAACCTGCCGCGATGCATTCACCAAAATATCGACGCGATCAAAGGCATCAATCGTTGCAGACAGCAGGTTGGCCAAGGTCAGCTTCTCACGCAAGTCGCCCGCAAACGCGCGGATCGGGCTGTCTTCCTCTTGGGTGCCAACCTCTTTTGTCAGCGCCTCGTCGTCCATATCCGCGAACATTACATTCGCACCTTTATCGACAAAGTGCCGAGCAATCGCGAGGCCAACGCCGTTGGCAGCCCCCGTCACAATCGCTGTTTTTCCAGTCACTGAAAGCGACATATTGCGCTCCTCTCATCGAATCTCAAAGCCGAAGCTGGCCGAAGTGGTAGCGCAAAACGTCAGCGCTTGCGAGACGGCTTTGCGGCATGAATAAGCTTGAAGCGGCTGTTGCCACCCTCAAGCTCCTCTACAAAACCGAACCGTGCCCGCAGAACCTCCTCATACGGCAGGTGGCGGTTGGCCACCATATAGAGGTGCCCAACGCCCTTCAGAGCAGCCGCCGCCGATGTGATAAAGGCTTGCCCCAACTCGGGAACACCCTTGCGCCCGGTGTGGAACGGCGGGTTCATCACAACGGTATCGAGTGAAGCACGCGGCTGCCAGCGCGTCGCATCGGCCCAATGGAACTGTGCGCGCGTATCCGTAATGTTTTGCTTTGCACAGTTCAGCGCAGCACGGCTCGCCTCGACAAGATGCAGCGTTTCAATCGCTTGACGCTCCAAAATCGTACGCGAGAGATAGCCCCAACCTGCGCCGAGGTCAGCCACTTCTTTCCCAAGCTTCTCAGGCAAAACCGCCGCCAACAGGCGTGAGCCCTCATCTGCCTTTTCTGCCGAGAAAACACCGGGAACAGTGAAGAAACCATCGGTGTTCTCACCGCCTTTGCCTGCGTCCAACCAGTCATCAACAACTGCTGGAGATGTGAGTTGGCAGGTGAAAATCTTGCCGTGTGCCTTGCTGTAGGCTGCAGAGCAGTCGCCACGCTTGCGCAGCTCTTTGAAATGGCTGTCAATGCCATCGGTCTTGACACCATCGACAATAAATTGCCCGCCCGTCAGCCCTGCGGCCTGCGCAAAAAGCACACGCCCCTCAAGCCGCCCACGCGGAACAAACACAATAACCGCTGCCGCTGTTTCTGGCAGGCTGGACAGCACCGTATAACCTTGCGCCTCATAAGAGTTGGCAGACGCCACATCATCACACACGAGCAAAAGGCGCTCGGCAGGCAAACCTGCGAGGCTTTGCCCCGAGGCGCCCAAAACAACAATTTCGCCAACCTCAGGCAGGCTCACATGCCCCGCCTCAAGCGCGAGCGACAACCGCGTATCCATCATGTCTCAAATCCCTTCAGGGCGAGGCTGTGCCTCACTCCTTTTCCATCGTGCATTGCAGCGGGTGCTGGTGTTGGCGCGCAAGATCCATCACCTGCGTCACCTTTGTCTCGGCAATCTCATGGGAGAAAACACCCACAACCGCAAGCCCGCGCTTATGCACTGTCAGCATAATCTCAAACGCCTGGGCATGATCCATGCCAAAGAAGCGCTCCAGAACATGCACCACAAATTCCATCGGTGTGTAATCATCGTTCAGAAGCATGACCTTATAGAGCGGTGGCCGCTTCGTCTGAGGCTTCACCTTAGTGATGACCGAGCTGTCGCCCTCGTCATCCCTATCGTCGCCCATTCGAATGATCACACTCTCTTGCATCAGCCCTGACATTTCATGCTTCATACATTCTGCTCTATATAACGCTTGAGGCCGCGCTGAAAAGAGGGTCAGCAAAACTCTCTGCAAATGGCAGTGTGTCTTGCGCGCGCCTGGCTCGCAGAATGTTTGCGCACGTACCTTACCCAATAATCTCAAAACGGTTCACATCCACCAGCCCGCGGTCTGTGATTTTGAGGTTCGGGATAACAGGTAGCGCCAGAAACGCGAGTTGCAGGAAAGGCTCATGCAGCTGAACCTCAAGGCTCGCTGCCGCCGCACGCAGCGGGATAAGCTGTTCGCGCACTGCCTCAAAGCTCTCAAGGCTCATAAGGCCCGCCAATGGCAACGCCAGCTCAGCCAGTATCTCTCCGTTTTCAACAACAACAAATCCACCCTCAATCTCGCCCAGGCGATTGGCCGCCAGCGCCATATCGTCATAGCTGGCGCCCACAACGGCGATATTGTGGTGATCATGGCAGACAGTCGAAGCAATCGCCCCGCGCTTGAGCCCGAACCCGCGTACAAAGCCCGTGGCAATGTTCCCGTTCTTACCATGCCGCTCAATAACGGCAATCTTGACAAGATCACGCGCCACATCGGGCCTCTTGTCACCGTCAACGATCGGGATCTCTTCGTGAAGGTGTTCCGTGATGATCTTGCCTTCAATGATCCCGATCACATCTGTGTCCGTGCGGTTGCCACCCGTACGAAAGGCTTCTGCCGTAACACGTGGAGCCTTCACCGACGCCCGCCCAACGGGGCTGACACTGCGGCGTGCCGCAAAAGCGGTATCGCCCACATATACGCCCGCGGCCCAAACCATTTGTGCATCACAGGCTTCAAGGCTCTTCACAGCCACAATATCAGCGCGTTTCCCCGGCGCAATCTGGCCACGATCTTTGAGGCCAAAGGCCTCCGCTGCCGAAAGGCTCGCAGCACGATACACCGCACGCGGGCTACAGCCACGCTCAATGAGCCTGCGGATCATGTAGTCCAGATGGCCCTGCTCGGCGATATCCAGCGGATTTCGGTCGTCTGTACAGAGGCACATGTAAGGCGATGTAAAATCATCCAGCAACTCTGCCAGCGCTTCCAAGTCCTTGCTCACAGATCCCTCGCGGATCAACACACGCAGCCCTTTTTGAAGCTTCTCGCGCGCTTCTTCAGCACTCGTGGCTTCATGCTCAGTGCGAATACCTGCACTCACATAGGCGTTCAGATCGGTCCCGGACAAAAGCGGTGCATGCCCGTCGATGTGCTGGCCCGCAAAAAGCTTGAGCTTGGCCATGATCCCCGCATCGCGGTGAATAACACCAGGGTAGTTCATAACCTCGGCCAAACCACTCACCTGCGGATGCCCCATAAG
Source organism: Lentibacter sp. (assembly GCF_965658795.1). Lineage (NCBI taxonomy): Bacteria > Pseudomonadati > Pseudomonadota > Alphaproteobacteria > Rhodobacterales > Roseobacteraceae > Lentibacter > Lentibacter sp. The sequence goes on from NZ_CBFHTG010000008.1 coordinate 20,358, forward strand.
CGGCTTCAAATCCTCCGCCTCGATACGCGCACCAGCGGTTTCCATTTCGGTTGATGGCACACAGGAGCTGAGGTTCACCCGCAAATCCATGAGCAGACACTCGGCCGCATCTAGAAAATACTGCAGTCCTTTGACGCCAATCACGTTGGCGATCTCATGGGGATCGCAAATCGCCGTGGTCACACCACGAGGCGTCACGCATCGGTCAAATTCGAATGGTGTGACAAGAGAGCTTTCCACATGCAAGTGCGTGTCAATGAAGCCGGGAACAAGCTTAAGACCCGTTACATCAATGATCTCTGCCGCCTCATGCGCAGCTCCGATGCCAGCGATCACGCCCTGAAATATCGCCACATCGCCCGCAATGAGCGCGCCTGTCACCACATCAAAAACCTCGCCACCGCGCAAAACAGTATCGGCAGGCCGCTCCCCGCGAGCAACGGCAATAAGTTCTTCTAGCTCAGGTTTCACGTGCCGCATTCTGCGCCTCTCCGAGCCAGCCCAGGCCCTCAATTGTTGTGCCGCGCGGATGATACTCGCAGCCTACCCAGCCTGCATAGCCCGCCGCATCAAGTGCTGCAAACATGGCGCCAAATCCAACAGGCTCATGGCGCTCCGGCACGCCTGCAATTTGGATATGCGCTGTGACGGGGAGTACCTCCGGCAGGCTTGTAAGGGCGTCGCCATGGGTACGCTGGTGATGGTAAATATCCCACTGTAGCGCGACATTTTCGTGATCAATCCTGCCCAAGATCTCCAGCGCTTGATCGGTCTGGCTAAGAAAATAACCAGGCATGTCAAAACCATTGATCGGCTCGATCATCACCAAACAGTCAAGCTGCGCCAGCCTGTCTGCTGCGCGACGTATATTGCTGATATAACCAGCCTCCGCCCGCACTCCCTCGGCAAGACCCGCCATGCAATGCACCCGTTTCGCCCCCAGTGCCTGCACATAGCGCGCAGCGGTCTCAAGCCCCGCGCTAAATTCGGCTTCGCCGCCAAGCAAGGCGGCAATCCCACGCGACCCGGCCTCCCAATCCCCCGGAGGCAAATTGAAGACAGAAAGCTCTAACGCATTCTCATCAAGCTTCCGTGCCAGCATGTCAGGCGCATAGGCATAGGGAAATAGAAACTCTACCGCGTTAAACCCTGCTGCGCGCGCCGCTGCAAAGCGCTCCTCAAACGGCAGTTCCGTAAACATCATCGAAAGGTTCGCAGAAAAATGCGGCATGTCTCAGATATCCTTTTGCGCGACGCCTCCAACATATGTCTGCGCGACAGAACGATCATCGCCCATGATCATCAAAAGGAAAAGCTCTTCTGCCAGCGTTTCGATGCGATCGGCGCGTAAGCGCATTTCAGGTGTGGCACGCGCATTGAGCACCACCATGTCGGCCGCAGTTCCCGCCTCAAGCGTGCCAATCTCGCCTTCAAGGCCAAGCACTTCGGCATTGCCGCGTGTGACCCAGTCAAAGGCCTCAAAAGGGTGCATCTGTTGGCCACGCAGCTGTAAAACCTTGTACCCCTCATTGAGCGTCTGTAACATCGAGTAAGATGTGCCGCCCCCGATATCAGTGGCAATCCCACCCCGAATGCCACGCGCCCGCAAGCCTGCATCATCATACAGCCCTGAGCCCAGAAAGAGGTTGGAGGTCGGGCAAAAGACTGGCTTCGCCCCTGTCTCGACCAAGGCATCAATCTCGCGTGGTTCAAGATGAATAGCATGGCCCAACAGGGCACGCTTGCTCAGAAGCCCGTAGTGCTCATAAATGCCGACATAGTCAGGTGCATCCGGGTAAAGCTCCCGCGCGCGGGCAATCTCACTCACGTTTTCACTGACATGAGTCTGCATGTAGCAGTCGGGATGCTTAGCGCATAAAGCGCCCGCCGCCTCAAGCTGCGCGGGTGTCGAGGTCAGTGCAAAACGCGGGGTAATCGCGTAGTGCAGCCGTGCTTTGCCGTGCCAACGCTCAATCAGCGCAAGACTCTCGTCATAGCCTTGTTGTGCTGTATCGAGCAGTGCCTCAGGCGCGTGACAATCCATCATCACCTTACCACCGATCATGCACATCCCGCGCCGCTCGGCCTCGGAAAACATCGCATCCACACTCGCCGCATGAACCGATCCATACGCGACACCCGTGGTCGTGCCGTTGTTCAGCAACCCATCATAGAAGCCTTTGGCCATCGCCTCACAATGCGCAATGTCAGCAAAACGCTGCTCTTCAACAAACGTGTATGTGTTCAACCAGTCGAGCAAATCCTTGCCCCAACTCGCCAAAACCTGCACCTGCGGAAAGTGCAAATGCGTATCAATGAAGCCGGGCATAATCAGGTGATCACGGTGGTCAACAACCTCTGCCCCAACAGCTGCACTGCGCAGCTGGTCCGCTGGGCCGACCGCAACGATCCGCCCGTCCTTAACATGGACCGCACCGGCCTCATGAAAAAGGAACGCGCGCGCATCATCCGCACCTTCAGGGCGCCGATGAAAGCTCAGAACCCGCCCTAGAAATAACGTCTCGCTCATGCCTTACCTCTAACACTCTGTCGGTTAACGGCATCTTGAAAAGCAGCAAGCCGCGCCATCACTTCGGCCACAACAAATGCCGCGATCACCTCTGGCCGCCGATCCCCCTTATGGGCTGCCGCCATTGGGCAGACAAGCTGGTCTACTTCCCCAACCGTCCAGCTCTCGAACTTGGCGCGCTTTGTCTTTGAGCCAATCATCCCAACATAGGCGGCATCTCCGCGTGCCAGAGCCTCTGACGTCAGCAAGAAATCCAAACTGTGCTCATGCGTCGCCACGATATAGGCAGCACCCGCCCTCGCGCCACGCAGCGTAAGTTCGGGCAGAGGTGTGCACAGCTGCTCAACGCCCTCGGGAGCGTGCGCGAGCTCTTCGGCGCGGCTATCCACCAGTATCGCGCGCACAGGCAAAGGCGCAAAGGCATAGGCCAAGGCACGGCCAATATGCCCTGATCCCAGAATCAGAACTTCAGGCAAAGCCGCCATACGCGCTGCCTCCTGTGCCAGAAGTTGAGCCTTCTCTGCCTGATCAATCACGCGCAGATCCAGCTGTACGTGCCCGCCACAGCACTGCCCGATCTCAGGCCCAAGTGGCACGTTCATCTGCCGCGAGCATTCCGCCGAACGGGCCAATGCGCGTGCCTCGTCTATCGCCATGTACTCAAGCTGGCCCCCACCAACGGTCCCCCAAAGCGCGGTCTCTGCAACGAGCATAAATGCCCCCACCTCACGCGGGGAAGAGCCACGCACGTTTGATATCCGCACCGCCACAATCGGCTGAGCCAGCTCAAGGAATTCGGCCAAACCGCTCATTTTTTCAGCCTCTCGACCGCCATCAGAACGCGCTCTGGCGTTGCAGGCGCGTCAAGCCTTGGACACTCGGCATAGTCCGCAACCGAGGCCACGGCGTGGCCTATCGCTTCAAAGACTGAAATCCCCAACATAAACGGGGGCTCACCCACGGCTTTGCTCCGCTTGATCGTACGCTTGGGGTTCTCGCTCCACTCGGCAAGCCTCACGTTGAACGCGCGCGGCTTGTCGCTTGCCAGCGGAATTTTGTAAGTGCTCGGTGCATGGGTGCGCAGCGCGCCTTTGTCGTCCCACCAAAGTTCTTCGGTGGTCAGCCACCCCATCCCCTGAATAAACGCACCCTCCACTTGCCCGCGGTCAATCGCAGGATTGAGGGAGCGCCCCACATCATGCAACACATCCGCCCGTGTCACACGGTACTCGCCTGTGAGCGTATCGATTTCCACCTCAGAGCACGACGCCCCATAGGCAAAGTAGAAAAACGGCTGGCCCTTGCCCGTTGCCCGATCCCAGTGGATTTCGGGCGTCTTGTAGAAGCCTGCCGCTGAAAGCTGCACACGGTCCATATAGGCCCCCGCGATAAACTCCTTAAACGCAAACACCCTGTCGCCAACAGAAACCTGACCGTCTGCAAACTCCAGCGCCACCTCACCCCATTTTTCGCGCGCATACTCCGTCAGCCGCGCCTTGATCTGCTCGCAAGCATCAAGGGCTGCCATACCGTTGAGATCAGTCCCGGAAGAGGCTGCCGTCGCGCTCGTGTTGGGCACTTTGTCTGTCGCAGTCGACGTGATCTTAACAGCCTCAAGCGCAACACCAAAAGCTTCAGCCACAATCTGCGCAACCTTGGTGTTTAGCCCTTGGCCCATCTCTGTGCCACCATGATTGATCATCAAGGAGCCGTCTTTATAAACGTGTAGCAAAGCTCCAGCCTGATTATACCAGGTTGCCGTAAAGCTGATGCCAAACTTTACAGGCGTCAGCGCGATCCCGCGGCGGATGATCCCGCCTTTGGCGTTATGGACGATGATATCTGCACGCCGCTTGCGATAGTCAGACGTCTCTTCAAGCTCGCCAACCAACCGCTCCAGAATATTGTCTTCAACAGTCTGATGGTAAGGCGTCACGTTGCGTTCGCCGATACCGTAAAAATTGGCCTTGCGGATATCGAGAGGGTCTTTGCCAAGCTTATAGGCGATCTCTTCAATCATCCTCTCGGCCACAATCACCCCTTGCGGCCCGCCAAAGCCCCGAAAGGCCGTGTTGCTCACAGTGTTGGTTTTCATGGGGCGTGAACTGATGCGCACATGCGGGTAAAAGTAAGCATTGTCCGCATGAAAGAGCGCGCGGTCCGTCACTGGCCCCGAAAGATCTGCCGCAAAGCCACAGCGCGCCGCCCACTGGCCCTCAACCGCTTCAATACGCCCGTCGGCGTCAAATCCCACGTCATAGTCCGCAACAAAATCATGTCGCTTACCCGTCGCCGTCATATCTTGGTCGCGGTCAGGGCGGATTTTGACAGGGCGGTTCCATTTCTTCGCCGCCATCGCCGCGACGGCCGCAAAGAGATTCATCTGGCTTTCCTTGCCGCCAAAGCCACCGCCCATGCGCCGCACCTTCACCACAACAGAGTGCGCCGCCACGCCCAGAACCTGCGCCACAATCACCTGCGCCTCGGTTGGATGCTGGGTTGAGGCATAAATCACCACGTCGTCATCTTCAGCAGGCATCGCAAACGAGATATGCCCCTCCAGATACATGTGATCCTGCCCACCAATCGCCATGCGGCCCTTGATATGATGCGCAGCCTCCTCAAAGCCTGCTTTCACATCCCCACGCTGAAGTGTCATGGGCGCGGTCACATCAGGGTAGCCTGCTGCAATCGCCTCAAGCGGCTCCAGTACATGCGGCAACGCATCAATCTCGACCCGCGCCAGCTCGGCGGCCCGCCGCGCGATATCGCGGCTCTCGGCAATCACGGCAAAAAGCGGTTGGCCATGAAACTCCACAGTCGTGTCAGGGAAAACAGGCTCATCCCCTGCATGCACAGCAGACACATCATTGATCCCGGGGATATCCGCAGCCGTGAGTACTCCCACAACTCCTTCGCACGCCAGAACAGCGCTCAGATCAAGCGCCCTGATCGTGCCATGTGCCACTTTGGAGCAGCCAAGATAGGCGTGCAGCGTACCAATCGGCTCAGGGATATCGTCCGTATAATCAGCCCGCCCCGTCACTTGCTTGATGGCCGAGTCGTGCTTGGCGTCTGTGCCCGTATGTCCGAACTTGCTCATCTATACAGCCTCCAGCTTGGCCACCTGGCCCGCACCCTGCTCAGCCCAGAAGCGGCGGAAAAGGTTGCCCGCCACAAGGCTGCGATACTCGGCTGTCGCGCGCCAGTCACTGAGGGGCGCAAAGTCCTCGGCCACAGCCTCTGCCGCCGCCTCAAAGCTCGCCTCTACAAATGGTTGCCCCAAAAGCGCAGCTTCTGCCTTTGCTGCGCGTTTGGGCGTGGCTGCCATTCCGCCAAAAGCGATCCGCGCCTCAGCGATCATCCCGCTTTCAACCCGCACAGCAAAACCAGCAGCCACAGCTGTAATGTCTTCATCGCGCCGTTTTGAAACCTTATAGGCCGCATGATACATCCCTGCCTGCGCAAGCGGCAGTTCGACAGCCTCGACAAACTCGCCAGCTCGCAAATCCTGCTTGCCGTAGTCGATGAAGAACTCTTCCAGCGGCAGCGCCCGCACGCCCTCGGCACTGCGCAAATGCAGCGTAGCCCCTAAGGCGATAAAGACAGGTGGCGTGTCACCAATCGGCGAGCCATTGGCAATATTGCCACCCACCGTCCCCATATTGCGCACTTGCCAGCCCGCAATCCGCCTCCAGTAAGGCAAAAGATGCGGGAAGGCGCGGGCCAGTGCGACCTCGGCTTCGCTATAGCTCGCCCCGGCCCCAATTCTGAGCGATGACCCTGTTGCGACAATCTGCCGAAGCTCTGTCAAATGCCCGATAAAGACCGCTGGCGTAATGGGCTTCATCATCTTGGTCACCCAGAGGCCCACATCCGTCGCACCAGCAACAATTGTTGCCTCGGGGTGTTCAGCCAAAACATCAGCCAAATCCGCCACGCTCGCAGGCAAGATGGCGCGGTCACCAGCTTTTGCCACATCCACACGCGCGCCATCAGCCAGCGCTTCAAGTCGCGTTGTCACATCCGCGCGCTCAAGCGCCAGCGGATCCGCCTCGGGCTTGCCAAGCTCTGCTGCCGCCCGCGCCGCCTTGAAGATTGGCTCATAGCCTGTGCAACGGCACAGGTTGCCCTGCAAGGCTGTCTCGATCTCGGCATCACTTGGCGCAGCGACTTCCATCCACAATGCATAGAGCGACATCACAATCCCAGGCGTACAGAAGCCACACTGGCTCCCGTGCGCGTCCACCATCGCTTGTTGAACAGGGTGCAATCCACCGCCCGCACCGCGCAAGTGCTCAATCGTCACCACGTGGCAGCCATCAAGGCTCGCCAGAAAACGGATGCAGGCATTCACCGCCTCATAGCGCAAGCCATCCTGTGTCAGGCGTCCGACAAGCACAGTACAAGCGCCGCAGTCGCCCTCTGCGCACCCTTCTTTTGTACCCGTCAGGCGCCGCGCGATGCGCAGGTAGTCCAACAACGTTTCCTGTGCACCCACCTCAGGCAGACAAACAGCTTCGCCGTTTAACAAAAATCTGATTTCATGGCGCACCTTGCCCATAGCCTTGTCTCCGCGCTGAATTTAGGCGTCAGCCTACGCCCCTTCCGCTTTCAACGATACCGCGGGTTTGGCTAGACACTTTCAACAAAAATTATAAAATAAATTGTAACGCTATGCACCATACTACCCCAAGCAAAAAGGGAGGGCACCATGCCCTATGTCGAGAGTATCAAGGTATTTTGCCGCGTGGTCGAGCTCGGCTCCATCACATCAGGAGGGCGCGACCTGCGGCTCACACCCGCCGTTGCGTCAAACCGCATCAAAGAGCTTGAGAAACGGCTTGGTGCACGGCTGTTTGACCGCACCACACGAAAGCTGCGCACAACAGAGGCAGGTAAGCTCTTTTATGACCACGCCCGCAAGGTCATCGACACGCTCGATGATGCAGAGGCCGCGCTCGCGGGGTTCTCCGGGCAGCCACGGGGCGCATTGCGCGTGTCAGCCCCGCTCGGAGTGGGGCAGCGTCTGCTTGCTCCCCTCGTGCCCACCTTTGCAGCTGCCCACCCGGATGTGCAGGTGCAACTGCGCTTGTCTGATCGTAAGGTCGACCTCTTGGAAGACCGCCTCGACATTGGCTTCATGCTTGGCAATCCTCCAGACAGTAACTTCAAGCAACGCAAACTTGCAGATTGCCCCCGCGCTCTTGTGGCAACGCCTGAGTATCTCGTGAAATACGGCACACCAAAGACCCCTCAAGAGCTTATGCAGCACAACTGCCTTTTGCTCCGCTACCCCCACTCGCCCGAATACTTCTGGACACTCGGCACCGCAGACGGCCCGCTCAAACTCAATGTTATGGGCCGCTTTGACGCCGACAGCTCGGATATTCTCACCGATTGGGCGCTCGCGGGTCATGGCATCGCAAACAAACCCCGCTTTGAAGTCGCAGCTCATCTCGCATCTGGCGCGCTCGTCGAAGTCCTACCCGAAACACCGCCCATGCCGACCAGCTTTCTGTGCCTCTACCCGCACCGCAAACTACAAGATCCGAAAGTGCGCCTGTTCATCGACCACGTTGCCGAGGCTCTCAAACCGCAGCTCAAGGCAATGACCTAACTCAAATAATCAATGATGGGGCAGTCTGGCCTGTCATCGCCGCAACAGGCACCCACAAGGTGCTCCAGCTCGTCCTGCAGCTTCTGAAGCTCACGCTGCTTGGCGCGAATTTCCTCCAGCCGCTCGCTCGCGATTTGCTTCACTTCCGAGCTACACCTGTCAGAGTCCTGATACAGCCCCAAAAGCTCGCGACACTGGGCAATCGAAAACCCAAAAGCGCGTGACCGCCCCACAAATGACAGCTTGCGCAAACTGGCTTCATCATAATCCCGATAGCCCGCCGCCGTGCGCGCCGCAGGCTCTACAAGGCCAATGTCGGCATAATATCGCACAGTCTTGACCGGCAGGCCTGCCGCCTGAGCCGCTTTTGAAATATTCATCAGAGTTCTCGCTTGACCTTCCCGCTACAGGAACCTGCATACACGACTTCAGAAACGCGCGAAAGAACACTGGATGCAAAAGCAAACACTCTTGACCGGAGCGGTTGTCGCTCTCGCAGCCTTTGCAGGCTACCACTATCTGGAACCAGCCCCAACGGCACAAAGGCCCGCTGCCACCGCTGGCTCAGCGCTGGTTGCGGTAAACCTGCCCGATACCTTCACAGCCAAGGGCCAAATGGGCAAAACTGCGTTTGAAGCCAAATGCGCCATTTGCCACGGAACCAATGCCGCAGGCAATATTGAGGCGGCTCCGCCCCTCGTGCACAAAATCTACGAACCAAGCCACCATGGAGACGAGAGTTTTCAGCGCGCTGCGGCACTTGGCGTGCAAGCGCACCACTGGCGCTTTGGCAATATGCCGCCCGTAGAAGGCATCACCCGCGCAGAAGTCGACACAATCATCGCCTACATTCGTGAATTGCAACGCGCCAATGGAATTTTTTAGCGTCTAGCGGCGTACCATCAAAGCAGCCATGTCCAGCATGCGGCTCGAAAAGCCCCACTCATTGTCATACCAGCCAAAGACGCGCAGCAAGCCACCCACCGAAACGCTGGTCTCGCGACCGGACATGATAATACTTTCAGGCCGCCCGCGCAGATCGGTCGAGACAAGCGGCGCGGTAATGTAGCCGAACAGCGGGCTCCCCAGCGCCGCCTCTTTGAGTGCAGCGTTCACATCGGCAACTTCAGCAGGTCTGGCCAACTGCAACGCCAGATCAATCGCCGAGACACTCGCCGTTGGCACACGCACGGCCCGCGCCTCGATCCGCCCTGCAAGCTTGGGTAGCACGACATCAATCAGCTTGGCAGCGCTTGTTGTGGTTGGCACCATCGACAGGCCCGCCGCACGGCTGCGCACAAGGTCGCCCCTCGGCTTGTCTATCGTCGGCTGACTTCCCGTATAGCAATGAACGGTCGTCATATGTCCGCTCTCAACACCCCAGCGCGCATCCAGCAAGCGCAGGAGCGGGGCCAAAGCATTGGTGGTACAGCTGGCATTCGAAACAATCTTGTGCGCGCCAAGTTCCGCCTCGTTCGCGCCCAAGACTATCGTCTTGTCCGCCGCCTCCGATGGCCCCGAAATCAGGACTGCCTTTGCCCCCGCCTCAAGCCCGCGTTCGGCAACGGCACGGTTGCCTGCGGCCCCGGTACACTCAAGCAACACATCAACGCCGCTCAAGTCCAGCGCACGAATATCGCTCTCGCCATAAAACGGGTACGTGGCATCATCCACATCAAGGCGTTGCGCCACATGGCTGACCTGCCCGGGGAATGGCCCGAAAATGCTGTCATAGGCAAAAAGGTAGGCACAGCTCTCGAGTGGCGCGATATCGTTGATCAGCACCACCTCGAAATCACCGGCCCGCGCGCCATGCAGCATCCGCAAGATAGAGCGGCCAATACGCCCAAATCCGTTGATCGCTATTCTGACGGGCCGCTGGCTCATCTCAGTGCTCGCTCTCGCTCTTGTAGCCTTGCCCCTCGAAGTGCGGCTCCATCTGGGCAACAATCACCGAGTTTTCAGCCAAGGCCCGCGCCATCAGGTCACGCTCTTCCTCGGGGATCTCGTGGCCCAGCTCTTCGCGCTCTTCCAACGTGCCGTAGCCCGTCACATCAAGAGGGGCGGTATCGGCCTGTTTCAGAATGGCAACAGTTTCGCGCACGGCCTCTTCCTCGTCCACACCGCTGGCATAGATCATCAGCGACGCGCCCGTAGCCCCCTTGGGCAGCCCGTCGCCTTCCTTGCGGCCAATCTCCACAAGCAGTGTATAGACCTGCTGTGGTTTCTTGGCTTTCTTCTTCTTTTCCGTCGTCTCGGCCATAGCCCGGCTCCCTCGCTCAGTTGCTCGCAGGCTTGTCGAAACGCGTGCAGCAAGTCAACCCGCCCCGTTTCTGCCAAACGGGCCAAGAAGGCCTTTGCAGGCCATATCTGGCTGGCCTCAAATCTGCAAAAGGCCACGCGGCGGCAATTAAGAGCCTCTCACGCAATCCCCTGCGCTTGAAGCCACATCACCAAAACAATAGCAGCCATCAGGATACCTGACCGAACCATATTCAAACCTCCTCTTGTGAAGGCTCAAACGCAAAACGCGGCAACTTCCGTCGCCGCGTTTGTAAAAATATCTTGGCCAGTGGTTCAGTCGCGCAGCAACTCGTTGATCGAGGTCTTTGAGCGCGTACGCTCATCCACCCGCTTCACGATCACAGCGCAGTAAAGGTTCACACCGTTCTTGCTTGGCATCGAGCCCGCCACAACAACAGACCCCGCAGGCACTTCGCCATACATCACTTCGCCTGTCTCACGGTCCAAAATCTTGGTGGACTGGCCAATGAAAACACCCATGCCCAGCACAGAGCCTTCACGAACAATGCAGCCTTCCACAACTTCCGAGCGCGCGCCGATAAAGCAGTTGTCCTCAATGATCGTCGGGCCCGCCTGCATCGGTTCCAGAACACCGCCAATGCCCACACCACCAGACAGGTGCACGTTCTTGCCGATCTGCGCGCAGGAGCCAACAGTCGCCCATGTGTCAACCATGGTTCCGCTGTCGACATAGGCGCCGATGTTCACGAAAGATGGCATCAAAACAACACCAGGCGCGATATAGGCCGACTTGCGCACAACACAGTTTGGCACAGCGCGGAAACCAGCAGTCTTCCAGTCATCCGCTTTCCAGCCTGCAAACTTGCTATCGACCTTATCCCACCAGCCGCCGGCTTGCGGGCCACCGTCGTGGATTTCCATGTCCTTGATGCGGAAACCCAAAAGCACAGCTTTCTTAGCCCACTGGTTCACATGCCAGCTGCCGTCATCCTGTTTTTCAGCCACGCGAAGCTTTCCGCTATCCAGCGCATTCAGCGTATCTTCGATCGCATCACGCGCCTCACCTGTTGTGTTTGGTGTGATGGCGTCGCGCGCCTCCCATGCAGCCTCGATGGCCACTTCCAACTGTGCGTTTGACATATGTGTCTCCCCAAATCGCGTGTACAAATATCTTGCTCTCCCTTTAGCGGCCTTCGGCCAGCCGCGCAATCGCTTCGCCTTGTGGCGAAACAGCACCCAAGGCACAGCACTCTTGCCTTCCCCGCCCCTGTATGCACATTGCCTCACAGATAAATTCAGGAGGTTTTCATGCCAGTTCTTCGTTCACGCACCAGCACCCATGGCCGCAATATGGCCGGCGCACGCGGCCTCTGGCGCGCAACAGGCATGACAGACGACGACTTCGGCAAGCCCATCGTCGCCATCGTCAACTCCTTCACCCAGTTTGTGCCCGGCCACGTGCACCTGAAAGACCTGGGCCAGCTCGTCGCGCGCGAAGTCGAAAAGGCAGGCGGTGTTGCCAAAGAGTTCAACACAATCGCCGTAGATGACGGCATCGCGATGGGCCATGACGGCATGCTCTACTCGCTCCCCAGCCGCGAAATCATCGCCGACAGCGCCGAATATATGGTCAACGCCCACTGCGCGGACGCGATGGTTTGCATTTCAAATTGCGACAAGATCACCCCGGGCATGCTTATGGCCGCCATGCGCCTCAACATCCCCTGTGTCTTCGTTTCAGGTGGGCCGATGGAAGCGGGTAAAGTGATCTGGGATGGCGAAGAAAAAGCCATCGACCTTGTCGACGCCATGGTCGCCGCAGCCGACGAAAACATGAGCGACGAGCAAGTCGATGCTATCGAGCGCTCCGCTTGCCCCACATGTGGCTCCTGCTCGGGCATGTTCACCGCCAACTCGATGAACTGCCTCACAGAAGCGCTTGGCCTCTCGCTTCCGGGCAACGGCTCTGTGCTTGCTACCCACGCTGACCGCGAAGCGCTCTTCCGTGAAGCAGGCCATCGCGTGGTCGATCTTTGCAAACGGTTCTACGAGGGCAACGACCACTCTGTCCTGCCCCGCAATATCGCCAGCTTCAAAGCCTTTGAAAACGCCATGACCCTAGATATCTCAATGGGTGGCTCGACCAATACAGTTCTGCACCTGCTGGCCGCAGCCCACGAAGGCGAGATCGACTTCACCATGCAAGACATCGACAGGCTCAGCCGCAATGTCCCTTGCCTGTGTAAAGTCGCCCCCGCCAAAGATGATGTGCACATGGAAGACGTGCACCGCGCCGGCGGCATCATGGCCATTCTGGGCGAACTGGATCGCGCGGGCCTCATCCACCGTGATCTGCCCACAGTCCATTCGCCTACCATGGCCGACGCTCTGGCAAAATACGACATTGCTCAAAGCACCGACGCAGCCGTGCACGAATTCTATCGCGCCGCGCCGGGCGGTGTTCCGACACAAGTCGCCTTCTCCCAAAGCCGCCGCTACCCCGATCTTGATCTGGACCGCGAAGCAGGTGTCATCCGCACAAAAGAGCACGCCTTCAGCCAGGATGGTGGCCTCGCTGTGCTCTTTGGAAACCTCGCCGAAGACGGCTGCATCGTCAAAACAGCGGGCGTGGATGACAGCATCCTGAAGTTCTCTGGCCCCGCTTATGTCTGCGAGAGCCAAGACCAGGCTGTGAGCGATATTCTCACAGGCAAGGTTAAAGCAGGCGATGTTGTCGTGATCCGCTACGAAGGCCCGCGCGGTGGCCCGGGTATGCAAGAAATGCTCTACCCGACGAGCTACCTCAAATCAAAAGGCCTCGGCGCAGCCTGTGCTCTTCTGACAGACGGGCGCTTCTCGGGCGGCACATCAGGCCTTTCTATCGGTCACGTCTCCCCGGAAGCGGCTGAAGGTGGCCTCATAGGTCTTGTAGAAAAAGGCGATCTTATCGAGATCGACATTCCTAACCGTGGCATCAACCTCGCCGTGGATGAAGCAACACTGGCCGAGCGCCGCGCCGCACAAGACGCCAAAGGCTGGCAGCCTGTGACACCGCGCAAACGCAAGGTCACAACCGCGCTCAAAGCCTACGCCTCCATGACAACCTCCGCCGCAAAAGGCGCCGTGCGACAGCTCTAATCAGAGCCCTCTCCCCCAGAGTATTTAGAAATAACACAGGGGGAGAGGGCCAAGTTCGCGCTGCCACTCTTGGACTAAAGCAGCAAAGCCAACTCCAGCCTTACAATGACGTCTTCTGCCGCCCTTGTGCGTCAAAGTTTTCGGCCTCAAGCCAGCGCTCAAACCGCGCTTTCAGAACAGGCCACTCACTGTCCAGAATGGACAGCCAAGCCGTATCCCGATTGCGGCCCTTATAAACAACAGCCTGCCGGAATATGCCTTCAAAGGTAAACCCAAGTCGCTTGGCCGCCGCAATCGACGGCGCATTCAGCGCATCGCACTTCCACTCGTAGCGGCGATAGCCCAGTGCTTCAAAAACATAGCGCATCATCAGATACATCACTTCGGTGCTCACAGCCGTGCGCTGCATCAAAGGCGAGAAATGAATAAACCCCACCTCAACCACCCCGTTCGCAGGGTCGATCCTGAGAAATGTTGCATGGCCCACCGCACGGCCTTCAGCGTTCAAAACTGTGTAATAAAGCGGGTCAATACTGGCCTCGGCCCCACGCAAAAAGGTCAAAAAATCAGCCTCGGTTGCATATGGTCCAATCGGCAGATAGGTCCAGTTCGCCCCGCTCGTATCCGCTGAAAATGCCTGCCAAAGCTCGGCCCCATGTGCCTCAACATCCAAAGGCACAAGGCTGCAATAGCGGCCAGCAAGCCTGATGGCTTCAGGTCTAGGCCGTGGCAGATCTTGCGCAACAGGCCAGCCAATAGGCTGACCTGCTTCATTCAGCCGCTCAGCCAAAGACAGCCGTCAAAGCGCCATCAACAGCCGCAGTGATCTCGTCAATATCATCCGGAGTCGAAATCAGAGCAGGCGAGAAACAGAGCGTGTTGTTAAAGCCAGGGATCGAGCGGTTCGTCGCGCCGATAATCACATTGCGCTTGCCGCATTCCGCCACAACCTGTGCCACCAGCTTTTCCGCCACAGGCTCTTTGCTGCCACGGTCCGCCACCAGCTCCGCACCACAGAAGAGGCCAAGCCCCCGCACGTCGCCAATAACCTTATGGCGCTCAGAAAGCTCCCACAGGTTCGCAACCATGCGCTCACCCATCTTCGTGGTGTTCTCCAGGAGACCCTCATCTTCGATGATGCGGAAACACTCCAGCGCCGCCGCAGGCCCCGCCGTGCAGCCACCAAAAGTGCTGATATCACGGAAGTAGTTGAGCGGGTCCGTGTCATCATCTTTGAACATCTCAAAGACACGTTCGTTTGTCACACAGCAGGCAATCGCGGCATAGCCCGAGGCCACACCCTTGGCCATCGTCACAAAGTCAGGCTCAACGCCGTAGTGCTGATAGCCGAACCATTCGGTGCCCGTACGGCCAACACCACAGACCACTTCATCAATGTGCAGCAGAATGTCATACTTGCGGCACAGCTCCTGAATAAGTGGCCAGTAACCTTCAGGCGCAGGGATAACACCACCGCCCGCCGTCACAGGCTCAAGGCAGAGTGCGCCGATCGTGTCGGCTCCTTCAGCCAGAATAACATCTTCAATCGCCTTCACTGACGCGGCCGCATAGGCCTCGCCTGTCAGATCCCACTGAGCGCGATATTCCATGCAGTGTGGCACACGCACGAACCCGGGCGCAAAGGGGCCATATTGCGCATTGCGCTCGTCTTGGCCGCCGGCCGACATCGTCGCCAAAGTCGAGCCATGATAGTCGCGGTCGCGGTACAGAATTTTGTATTTCTTCCCGCCATGCCGCTTATGGCTGATCTGGCGCACCATCTTGAAAGCCTTTTCATTGGCCTCAGACCCCGAATTCGTCTGATACACACGGGTCATGCCCGGCATTTTGCTGATCAGCTTTTCAGCAAACAAAGCCCCGGGCACCGAACCTGCCGAGCCCGCAAAATAAGGCAGCTTGATCAACTGGTCGCGCACCGCATTGGCAATGCTCTCACGGCCGTAGCCGACGTTAACAGTCCAGACACCGCCCGACACACCATCAAGCCACTCTTTGCCATGCTGGTCCCAAACCCGCATCCCCTTACCTTCAATGATAATCCGCGGCTCGCCCGTCTCATATGGCTTGTGCTGCGTCAGGTGGTGCCACACATGCGCGCGGTCCGCGTCAACAACATGGCTGATATCGTTAGGAGTAAGGTTGCCGTCCATGGTCAGAAGCCTCCGTGCGGGCGCAGGCGCGAGCCTGATGATTTGATCAAATTATATGCCTAAGAAAAGCGCTATTTCGCCTGAGTCTGATAGGTCCAGTCGATTTGGTCTTATAAGGCCAAATTTCAAAGGCGGCTCAAACACGCTTTTGCGCTCAGGCCACAAATACAGCGGCTTCTTTCAACAAAGAAGCCAGAAAATGCTTTTCACAAAACCTAAACAAGCCCTCAAAATCAAAAATTAACCGTTGAACGGAATCGCCAATTGCGCACTCATGATTCCAAGGGTGCGGCGTGCGGTCTGCGCGCCCCCCAGACAAAGCCCAAATCCGGACTAAACCGGAGGGCCGCGCCTTAAAGGCGTGTCACACCAACGGGAGTTACTCCATGTCAGTCAAAAAACACCTTTTGTCCGCCGTCGCCGCCACCGCGATGTTTGCGGGCAGCCAAGCCTCGGCTCTTGAAGAAATCACAGTTGCGTTCTTCCAGGAGTGGCCCATGCCGTTCCAGCATCACAAGGTGATGGGCGCATATGAAGAAGAAATGGGCGTCAAAATCAATTGGCGCGCGTTTGGCTCAGGCACAGAAATGAGCGCCGCAATGGCCTCGGGTGATGTTCACCTTTCAGTCAGCCAAGGCCTGCCGCCCTTCGTTGTGGCAACATCAAGTGGTCAGGATCTCCAGATCATCGACGTGGCCGTCAGCTACGCAGACAATGACAACTGTGTTGTCGCCGAAGCGCTCGAAATCGACAAGACAAACGCCTCCGAACTTGCAGGCAAGAAAGTGGCCGTACCGCTGGGCACAGCCGCTCACTATGGCTTCCTCAAGCAGATGAGCCACTTCGGCGTTGATGTCGGCTCCATGGAAGTCGTCAACATGAACCCGCCCGAAGGCGCAGCTGCGATCGCACAAGGCGCGGTTGATATGTTCTGCGGCTGGGGCGGCTCGCTGCGCCGCGCGCTTGAGCATGGCAACGTGCTGATCACGGGCGATGAGAAAACAGAGCTCGGCATCCTTGTGTTTGATGTAACATCCGCACCAGCTGGCTTTGTGGCTGAAAACGGTGATCTTGTCGCAAAGTTCCTCAAAGTGACAGCCGATGCCAACGCAATGTGGGCCGATGAGGCAAACCACGCGGCGATGCTTCCGGTTATCGCCAAAGACGCGGGCATGGATGAAACCGCCACGATGGAAACCATCTCGACCTTCACCTTCCCAACGGTTGAGGCACAGCTTGGCGCAGGCTGGCTGGGTGGCAATGCGCAAACCTTCATGAAAGGCGTCGCAGATGTCTTCCTTGAAGCTGGCAGCATCGACGCCACGCTCGACACCTACGAAAACACTGTCAACACAGGCCCACTGCAATCCGCCAAGGGCATGTAAGACACGTCGGCACGCTGTCGTTATCGCAGCGTGCCGATCCTCGTTCTCACACGAGCACATTTTGCCAACACAAAAGCAACAGGGGCTTGAGGCTCCGGAAGGCGGGCATGTCTACACTTTCAATCGACAAAATCTCCATGCGCTTTGACCTGCCAAATGGCAGCCATGTGCAGGCGCTCAAGGATATTTCCCTTGAGATCAAATCAGGCGAGCTCATGAGCGTTCTCGGCCCTTCGGGCTGCGGGAAGACGACGCTTCTGAACATCGTCGCAGGCTTTCTGGCCCCGACAGAGGGCAGCATGACACTCAACAACCACCTCATCAAAGGCCCCGACGCCGAACGCGGCATGGTCTTTCAGCAGGGCGCGCTGTTTGAGTGGATGAGCGTACGCGAAAACGTCAGCTTCGGCCCCCGTATGAAGGGCCAGCGCGAAGCCGAATGGCGCGACACCGTTGACCACTTGCTCGATATCGTCGGCTTGCGGGACTTCAAGGAAAAGTCTGTCTTTGAACTTTCAGGCGGGATGCAACAGCGCGTCGCTCTGGCGCGCTGCCTCGCCAACGACCCTGACGTGATCCTGATGGATGAGCCCCTCGGCGCTCTCGACGCGCTCACCCGCGAGAAGATGCAGGGCCTCGTGCTCAAGCTGTGGAAAGAGACCGGCAAAACCATCATCCTGATCACCCACTCGGTTGAAGAGGCGCTTTTGCTGGGCGAGCGCCTGCTCGTTCTTGCGCCGCGCCCCGGGCGCATTCACCGGGAATACCGCCTGCCATTTGCAGATATGGGCGTAGGCCAAGACCTGCGCGAGGTGAAAAAGCACCCGGAGTTTGGTGAAAAGCGCGAAGAAATCCTGAGCATGATCTGGGACATGGAAGAAGAGATCATGGGCACTTCAGCGGAGGCAAGCGCATGATTATTCTCCTTATTTATATTGCGATATTCACGCTTGGCTTTCTGCTTGTGCGCCACGGCATCAAGCGGCTTATGCACACGAGGGCCGACTTTACCTCCCTCAAAACAGTCACCTTCGGTGACGAAAGCGCCGTGCGCCCCGACCGTTGGGCCAGCGTTATTTCGGTTCTGACAATCTTTCTGCTCTGGGGCGCGTTCACTGGCTCAAAGTGGGCGCCCATCCACGCGCCAGCGCCCTTCATCGGCGACACAGAGTTGACCTACACCCTCGATGACGGCACCGGCAAAACAGACGACGCAACCATCACCCTACGTGTCCACAAGTTTGGAGAAGACCCCGCCTCCCTTGAGGTTGACCCCGGCACAGGCTTTGCCAAAAACGATGCCGAAACCGTATCGGCAGGGCGCACCAAGACCGTTCTCTTTGACAAAAACGACGACGCCAAGCGCCGCGACGGTGCCAAAGTAGTCGCAATCGATGGGGTGCCGATCGCGATCGGCGCGCCCGTCACCGTCACCGCAGGCCGCGTCGCGCTGACAGACAAAGGCGCAATCCAGATCACCCCGCCAACGGGCATGCAGATGGAGCCGATATGGCTGCCGCCCCCCGAAAAAGTCGTGTCTCGCTTTATCGAGATCAGCACCGAAGGCTACCAAGGCTTCACCCTATGGGAGCACTTGGGCTATTCGCTCTTCCGTGTCATCGTCGGCTTTGTGCTTGGCGCTCTTGTCGGCATCCCGCTTGGCTACGCCATGGGCCTGTCCAACTGGTTCCGGGGCTGGTTTGACCCGATTGTGGAGTTCATGCGCCCTGTGCCACCCCTCGCGCTCATCCCGCTGGTGATCATCTGGGCAGGGATCGGCGAGGTCGGCAAAATCATCCTGCTCTTCCTTGCCGCCCTCTGGATCATGGCCATCGCCGCGCGCGCAGGTGTGTCAGGGGTCAATATCACCAAGGTTCACGCCGCCTACTCCCTCGGCGCATCCAAGTTCCAGCTTATGCGCCACGTGATTGTCCCGAACAGCTTGCCCGAGATCTTTACAGGCGCGCGCGTTGCGATGGGCGTGTGCTGGGGAACAGTTGTTGCGGCAGAACTTGTCGCCGCTGAAAAAGGCGCAGGCATGATGATCATGGTCGCCTCACGCTTTCAGCTGACAGATATTGTGATCATGGGCATCATTCTGATCGGGATCATCGGCTACGGCATCGACATCCTGATGCGGATCGGCGAGCGCTACCTTGTCCCGTGGAAGGGCCGCTCTTAACGCTCCCCCCGCATAAACAAAAAGCGCCCGCATCTGGCGGGCGCTTTCCGTTTGAGACCCCTGCAACACACCGAGGGAACAGTGCAGCAGGGGAACCCGTTAGACTTAGAAGCTCAACACAAGCGAAACGCCGATTGTGTTGTCTGTCGACTTCAGGCCACCGGCAGGTGCCGAATTATAGTCGGTGCGGTAGCTGAGGCGTGTTGACAGCGTGTCTGTCATCTTGAAGTTCAGACCCGCGTCATTTGACACAATAGTGTTGGCGCTTGAGCCAAGCACATCTGTGTCCATGGTAAACGACATGGTCTGGTTAAACGCATAGTAGTAGCGCGACGAGACAATGAACCCGAGCTCTGTGTCACTGGCACCTGTGATGTCGCTGACATAGCGCGCACCCGGGCCAGCCTGAACACGCCATGTGGTCTGCTCGGTGTTGACAAAGCGGTAGCCGAAGCCTGCGCCAAGGAACGCGTCTTTCTCGTCACCCGCCAAAGGCGCACCCGCAGCATCGGTCAGGAAGCCATCGTACTCATAGCGCGCAAGACCAAAGGCATAGGCTTTGTCGTTGAAGTAGCGGCTGCCCTCATAAGTCGCAAAAAGCGTCTCTTCGCTCTTCGCACCGTTTGATTCGCCATATTCAATCGCAAAGCCCAACTGGTGGTTCCAGTCGCCAACGCCGTAGCTGACACGGCCAGCGCCAGAGACTTCACCTGTGTCAGTGTTACCTGATGCACCTGAAGCCGACAGCGCAAAAGAGCCGCGCCAGCCTTGCACAACGCCTGTTGGGCCAAAGCGCTCGTTGTCATTTGCGCGGTCCAGATCGTCCTGCGCCGCTTCGGTGATATCATCAATCTGGTCGTTGAGGTCTTCAATGCCGGTCAACGCGCTCTGCGCCAAAAGGGGTGAGGCCATCAGAAGCGCCAATGAAGATACGGCCGCCAGTTTAAATGTCTTGTTCATGGGTCATTCCTTTCCCAATTCGAGGTTTCAGCCCGTGGCGGAATTGCCAAAGGCCAGAAGCATCTCTGCTGGGATTGGTATAAAACCCGAGATTTCGTGAGTGAAATTCAGATTATTTATGCTTGAAACGAGTATTTAGCATTTGTAATTCAATGCCCGCCGTCATCCTCGTAATCTTCCATGTTGCCGATGTGGCCCACGTCAATTTCCTGTTCAATTTCAGCCGCTTGCACGACGCCTGCCAAAGCCGCTTTTGCGCGCATCGCGATATCTTCATCCAGATCATCGCGCCAAACCACCCACGAAGGGTACTCAAACCGCGGCGCATCGGCCACAATATGCAAAATCCCTGCGTCAACGCGGCGCTTCACAGCCCGCGCCGGCAGGTAAGCAACACCGCGCCTGTTCGCAATAAAGTCGGCCGCCAGCGACCCAAGGCCCAGCGTCAGCCCCGAATTGGTAAGATGTGGCAGCGCAATCGCGTGGGCATGGGTGAACTCTGGCCCCCAGTCCACAAAGGCATACCCCTCGGGACTGTGCACATCAGCCCCCGCATAAGACGCAACCATGATCAGCTCGTCTTCAAGCGCCTTCTCCACAACCAGCCCCGGCCGAAGCTGTGGCGTATAAAGAAGTGCAGCCTGCACGACCCCTTCCACAAGAAACCGTGTGATACGGTCGGTCATCCCAAGTTCTGTACGAATGCTCAGCTCGGGCATCTCCCGTTGCAGCGCGTCAATCCAACGAAAGCCCAAGCGCGGCCAGAGCGAGTACTGCCCACCAATCGAGAGCGCCTTTGAGTAGCCTTCAGGGATGGCAATCTGTTGGCGCGCCTCTTCCCAGATTTTGAGCAAGCTCAGCGCATAGCGCTCAAACTGCTCACCCGCTGGCGTCAGCAAAGCGCCCGCCTTAGAGCGAATAAACAGCGGGTGCCCCAAGCTCTCCTCCAGCCGCTGGATGCGGAGGCTAACGGCTGATTGCGTCACATAAAGCCTGTCACAGGCGGCCACAAACGAGCCTGTGTTTGCCACTTCGACAAAGGTTTTGATGAGGGTGATATCCATTGGCCAAACATTCCAAATACTCGTTACATTCATAATTCTTATTCGTTTTTCTGTTGTCTGGCCATGGCCTATAGCTCTGCAAGACAAAGTCGGGTGCTGCATGGCGACCCCCAGGACCCCACCAGGCGCAGCGCTTGGCTTTGTCACCCACCCCCGACATGGAGTTTTACCAATGACCAAAGTTATAATTTCAACTCTCCTCGTAGCCACAGTCGCTCTCTCGGGCTGCTCGACCAACCAAGTCATCGACAACACAGTCGGGGCCGCTGGCTTTGTCACCAAAACCGCCGTCAAAGGCGCTGTTGGCGCGGGGAAATTCGCAGCCAAATCCGTACGCGGCTCATCCACCGAAGAGTGATACAGCCCCGAAACAGGAGAGTGACATGACATATAAAATATTCATTGGTGCCATCATCGGAGCCGCTGCGGCGGCGGCTGCGCTATCTGTTTTCCTCGACATTCCCTTCGAAAATGAAAGTACATGCGCTCAAAAAAGGGCCTGCCAGCCAGCGAAGGTGACCACAGCGCCAATCACCAGTTGATCCGCCCGCGCGCGTCGCTAAGTTGGCGGCATGGACACGCGCGCACAAAGCTTTCTCACCTCTCTTTTCAATGCGGCCATTGCCGCCGCCGACCCGCTCAAAGCGCTCGCGGCGGCTCTGCCTGCGCCGCCCAAGGGTCGCACCGTTGTCATCGGCGCTGGCAAGGGCGCGGCCCAAATGGCCCAAGCCCTTGAGCAGCTTTGGCCAACACCCCTGACAGGCACAGTTGTAACCCGCTACGGCTTTGCCGCACCCACAGACCACATCAGAGTGCTGGAAGCCGCACACCCTGTCCCCGACGCGGCGGGCCTTGCCGCCACAGATGCGCTCTTCGCCGAGATAACCGACCTGACAGAAGACGACCTCGTAATCGCTCTTATCTGCGGCGGCGGCTCTTCGCTTCTGGCCGCGCCGGCAGAGGGCCTCACCCTTGAAGACGAGCAAGCGCTGAACGAAGCTTTGCTGGCCTCGGGTGCACCCATCGGCGCAATGAATGCGATCCGCAAGATGACAAGCCGCGCCAAAGGCGGCCGCCTCGCCGCAGCCACTCGCGCGCGTGTGGTCAGCCTTGTTGTCTCCGATGTTCCGGGAGATGATCCGGCTCAGGTGGCCTCTGGCCCCACGGTTCCTTGCCGCTCGGGCCGCGCCGAGGCGCTCGCAGCCGTCGCCACATACAAGATTGCCCTTCCCGCGCGCATCGCCAGCTTTCTCGCCACAGCGCCCGCGCCGCCTGCCCCTGCAGACCCTGCCTTTGCTGGCAACGACGTCTGCGTGGTTGCCTCGGCAGCCCGGTCGCTCACAGCCGCCGCCGATCTCGCCAAAGCACAGGGCTGGCCCGTTCAGATCCTCGGCGATGACCTTGAAGGCGAAGCGCGTGAGCTGGGTGCCGCGCACGCGGCCCGCGCGCTGGGCAGTACGGCGCCCCGCCTCATCCTCTCTGGCGGCGAAACAACCGTAACTCTGAAATCAAAGGGGCGCGGCGGGCGCAACTCCGAGTACCTGCTTTCCTTTGCCCTCGGCATTGAGGGCGCGGCCAATATCAACGCGCTCGCCGCCGACACCGACGGCATTGACGGCTCGGAAGACAACGCAGGCGCTTTTGCCACAGGCCAAACAGCTGCCGCCATGCGCGCCGCAGGCGCTGACCCAGCGCATCACTTGGCAGCCAATGACGCCTACACAGCCTTCGCAAAAGCAGGCGCGCTTTTTGAAACAGGGCCAACAGGCACCAACGTCAACGACTTTCGCGCCATTCTTGTCGGCTGGCCGACATAGAAAAAGGCGCAAGCCACGCTCACGCCTTTTGCCAGATCAATCTCTGTTAAAGCTTAGTTGCAGCGCGTCTCTGCATCTTCCACAGCAGCGGTGAAGCCTGACAGCGAGAAGCTGTCTTTGGTGATCGTGCCACGCGACGAGCGTGCCGTCAGCACAGCGCTGGAACCGCGCTTCATAGCCGTCACAATCTTGCTGTCATCCGCAGCCGACGCCGCCCAAGCCCACTCGCCCTCTGTAAACAGATCAAAGCTGGAGCCATCGATCAGCATGTTCACTGTCGAGCCTGGCGCAAAAGGGTAGCCGCCTGTAAAGGCCAGCTGGCTTTTCACATTTGCCGTAGGGCGAAAGAACGTCATCAACAGAATTTCACCGCGCCGAACCGCCACAACGCGGCCATCCTTGGTGTTGACTGTTTCTGCCGGAGCACTGACGGCCCAGCATTCCTTCGGGTTGCTGTCTTCAAACACAGCCCAGGCTGTTTTGGTCGCCACTTGGTTCGTGCTTGTCTGTTGTGCATCAGCGCTTGCTGAGCCTACAAAAACCATTGCGGCACATGCCATCGTTTGCGCAAATCGTAATACCATATTGTCCAGCCTCCAGCTGTCCGTTGCCTCAATTCCGTTTGACCCGCGGCTTTTGCCATTTTTATGTTCGGGCCGTTTTCCACTCGACATTGCTACATTACCCTGAAAACTGCCACATACGAAAGAGGAATTGGCGGAAAATCGCACAAGTTTTCGGGAGAACAACATGAACGCACCTGTACCAATGGCCGAAATCTGGCGCGGCCCCTTTCTGGAAAGTGTCCATATGGGCCACGCTGTCATCTGCGGCGAAGGCGGAGAAATCATCGAAAGCTGGGGCGATCCAACGGCTGTTGTGCTGCCACGCTCATCTTCGAAAATGCTTCAGGCGCTGCCCCTCGTTGAAAGCGGCGCAGCCGATGCCTTCGGCCTCACAGGCGAACAGCTCGCGCTGTCTTGCGCCTCCCACCAAGGCGCGCCCATGCACACAGACCGCGTGCAAGCCTGGCTCAAAGAGCTGGGCCTTGGCGACAGTGATCTGAACTGCGGCCCCCAAGCCCCGCGCGACGACAGAGACCTGATCATAATGCACAAAACCGATAGCTCCCCCTGCCGCTATCACAACAACTGCTCAGGCAAACACGCAGGGTTTCTCACCCTCAGCCAGCATCTCAAATCCACCGATCCAATCTATGTTGCCCCGTCCCATCCTGTGCAGCAGGCCTGCCTTGCCGCCTTCGAGGAGCTGACCGAAGAGACAAGCCCCGGCTTTGGGATCGACGGCTGCTCAGCCCCCAACCACGCCGCAACCCTGCATGGTATAGCCCGCGCCATGGCCTTCTTTGCCAGCGCAACCGATGGCGGCAACACTCGCCAAAAAGCCGCCGCCCGCTTGCGCGACGCCATGCGCACCTACCCCGAGCTTGTCGCGGGTGACGGGCGTGCCTGCACCGAGCTCATGCGCGCCATGGATGGCCGCGTTACGCTCAAAACAGGTGCTGAAGCTTTCTTCATCGGCATTGTTCCCGAGAAGAAGATCGGCATCGCCCTCAAGATCGTTGACGGATCGACCCGCGGTGCCGAATGCGCCATCGCCGCGATCCTTGTGCGCCTCGGCCTGCTTGACGCAAACCACCCCGCCACGCTCAAGCGCCTGAACGCTCCGATCCTCAACTTCGCAGGCGAGCACACAGGCGAAATCCGCGCCGGATCAGCCTTCGCTTAAGCAGTCTCTTTTCGTCAGGCGCCAAATACTTTGGGGGCAAATTGGCCAACAGCCAAGAGGGGGCAAAGCCCCCTTCCCCCGCCTGCAATTCTGTGCAAGTCTCGCCCCGTTCTCAGGGCGGGGTGCAATTCCCCACCGGCGGTAAGCCTGCGCTTCACAGCAAGGGTAAGCCCGCGAGCGCCTCGCATCTCACGATGCTTGGGTCAGCAGATCTGGTGCAACTCCAGAGCCGACGGTCACAGTCCGGATGGGAGAGAATAGCAAAAGCGGCGCGGGTCTTGGCCCGCAAGCGCGCTGCTGTCCCTTTTTATGCTCTGGGCACGTGTCTAAAGTCAAAAAGGAGAGAGCCATGACACCGACACTGCCCCAAACGACAGAAGCCCGCTACGCCTTCATCAAGGCCAGCTGGCACGCCAATATCGTTACGCGTGCCTATGATGGCTTCACCCAGATCATCCCGCCAGAGCTGGTTGATGTCTTCGATGTGCCAGGTGCCTTCGAGATGCCCCTGCTCGCCCGCGATTTGGCCGCCTCTGGCCGCTACGGCGCTGTGGTGGCGGCTGCCCTCGTGGTGGATGGCGGCATCTACCGCCACGAATTTGTTGCGCAAGCTGTGGTCGATGGCCTCATGCGCGCGGGCCTTGATACGGGGGTGCCTGTGCTCAGCGTCTCGCTCACGCCACACCAGTTTCAAGAAACACCCCACCACATGGAAATCTTCTCGGAGCACTTTGTTCAAAAGGGCCGCGAAGCCGCCCAAGCCGCTCTGATGATCAGCAAGACACGCCAAGCGCTCGCCGCCTAGGTTTGAGCGGGGGCCGAGGCGTCAGCCGAGGCCCCCCTTAGCGATGCGGGCGCAAGCCCGCAGCGCAACCCTTACCGCCCCGGAATATCTTCCCGCGCCGCGGCTGGCTCCCAGTTTTCGATGATCTCCACAGCCTCTTCCGCCGTGTCTACAAAGCGAAAGAGGTCCAGATCTTCGGGCGAAATTGTCCCCGCATCCGCCAGCGCATCCCAGTTCACGATCTTGTGCCAGAACTCTTTTCCAAACAGCAAAAACGGTATCCGCTTCATCCGCCCCGTCTGGATGAGCGTGAGCGATTCAAACATCTCGTCCAGCGTCCCGAACCCGCCAGGAAAGACACAAACCGCATTGGCCCGCATCAGGAAGTGCATCTTGCGAATGGCAAAGTAATGAAAGTTAAAGCACAGCCCGGGTGTAACATATTCGTTCGGGGCCTGCTCATGGGGCAACACGATGTTGAGGCCAATAGAGTGCCCTCCCGCATCGATAGCGCCACGGTTCCCCGCCTCCATCACACCAGGCCCGCCGCCTGTCACGATAACGTTCTCGCGCCCGTAGCTCTCCATCGACTTTTCGGTCATCAGTCGCGCAAACTTGCGCGCCTCGTCATAAAAGCTCGAAAGGTCGGCCAGCGTCTTGGTACGCGCCGTATCTTTCTTGGCAGGCTCAGGGATACGCGCGCCCCCAAACAGCACAATCGTGCTTTCAATGCCCTTTTCATTCAAGATCATCTCCGGCTTGAGCAGCTCCAGCTGCAAGCGCACAGGGCGCAGCTCGTCGCGGCACATAAAATCTTCATCCGCAAAAGCCAGCCGGTAGGCTGGCGCGCGGGTCTGCGGCGTGTCGGGGATCTGCTCGGCTGTGTCTCGGTCGGTGTGCGCATCCCGAAAGGGGCTCATGCGGTCTTCACTCATATACTCATTCCCTGCTTGAACGTTTAGCCAAGGCCTATAGGGTTCGCGTATTAAAGGCCAGTTACGGAGACGTGAGAAATGGATTTCAAACCGCTGATCAGCGCGGCTGCCGCGCGCATCGCCCCACACATCCAGCGCACGCCCGTTTTGGCCACCACAGGCTTCGGGCTGCCCTATGAGATCGAGCTCAAGCTTGAGCAGTTGCAACACACAGGTAATTTCAAGGCACGCGGTGCGTTCAACACGCTTCTGTCTGGCCCTGTACCACAAGCAGGCGTCGTCGCCGCCTCAGGCGGCAACCACGGTGCTGCGGTGGCCTATGCCGCGCAAGTTCTTGGCCACAGCGCGCATATCTTTGTCCCCGAAATGGCAGGCCCTGCCAAAATCGCCCTGATCAAACGCACAGGTGCCGCGCTCACCGTGGTGAAAGGCGAATACGCCAACGCCGCCGAAGCAGCGGCCGTATATGAGGCGGCATCAGGGGCCATGCAAATTCACCCCTACGATGCGCCAGCCACAGTGGCAGGCCAAGGCACCTGTATGGCCGAGTGGGAAGAGCAGGGCCTCATGGCCGACACCGTGCTCATCGCCGTGGGTGGCGGTGGCCTGATCGCAGGCGCGCTCGGCTGGCTCGCTGGCGCGCGCAAGGTTGTGGCGGTAGAGCCCGAAACCTCTTGCGCCCTGCACTCAGCGCTGGCCCATGGCGCACCCTGCGATGTCAATGTCTCAGGCGTTGCCGCCAATGCCCTTGGCGCACGCAAAGTAGGCCAAATCTGCTTTGACCTTGCTCAAGACCATGGCTTGCAAAGCGTGCTGGTTGCTGACGCAGCAATCACCAAGGCGCAGCAGGCGCTCTGGCAAGAACGCCGCCTGCTGGTTGAGCCTGCGGGTGCGGCGGCCCTCGCAGCCCTCATGAGCGGGGCCTATACCCCGGCCAAAGGCGAGCGCGTCGCGGTGCTTCTCTGCGGCGCAAATATCGCGCCCGACCCTCTCGGCTAACGTAAGTCCAGATTGCAAGCCGCTTCAGTCCAGCCTAAGCTGGCGCTTATGGCGATTTCGGTAGAAACCTTCTTTCTTGATCCTGACGCGCAAGGCACGCTGCAAGCGCAGATTCAGCAGATGATTGCCGAGGGGATTCTCTCTGGCCGCCTGCGCAAAAGCGAGAAGCTGCCCTCAACTCGCAAGCTCGCTGGGCACCTGCGCGTCAGCCGCATCACAGTGACACTCGCCTATACCGAGCTTTTGGCAAACGACTACCTCAGCTCCAAGGGGCGCTCAGGCTATTTCGTCTCCGACAATGCGCCCGAGCCACCCAGCTTTCCGCCCCGCCCGGAGGCTGAAGAGGCGCTTGATTGGTCGCGCGCCATCGGCCAGCGCTTTTCGGGCGGCACGTTGCACACCAAGCCGCGCGACTGGGCGCGCTTTCGCTATCCCTTCATCTACGGCCAAACCGACCCGACCTTATTTGACCACGCCAACTGGCGGCTCTGCGCGCTGCAGGCTTTGGGCCAGAAAGACTTCGAGCCGCTGACATCCGACTACTATGATCAGGATGATCCGGAGCTGATCGAGTTCATCGCCCGCCACACGCTCCCAAGGCGCGGCATCCTTGCGGAGCCAGAAGAAATCCTTGTGACCATGGGCGCCCAAAACGCGCTGTGGCTCGCCACACAGGTTTTGCTCACACAGCGCCGCACAGCCGCCTTCGAGGAGCCGTGCTATCCCTCTCTGCGCACCATTCTCAACCAGTCCCGCTGCCACCTCGCGCCAGTGGGCGTTGACGGTGAAGGCTTGATACACAGTGAAATTCCGCCAGAAACCGATGTGATCTTTGCCACCCCCAGCCACCAATGCCCCACCACAGCAACCATGCCACTGGCGCGCCGCCGTGCCCTGCTTGAGAAAGCGCGTGAGGTAAACGCCGTCATCGTCGAAGACGACTACGAGTTTGAAATGTCCTTTGATGGCGCGCCCTCGCCTGCCCTCAAATCGCTCGATGGTGATGGCCGCGTCGTCTATGTCGGCAGCTTCTCCAAATCGCTCTTTCCGGGGTTGCGGCTGGGCTATCTTGTCGGCTCGCGCCCCTTTATCCGCGAGGCCCGCGCGCTGCGCGCCTCTGTTCTGCGCCATGTGCCGGGCCACATCCAGCGCACAGCCGCCTACTTTCTGCGCCTTGGCCATTATGACGCCCTCATCCGCCGCATGTCGGGTGTGTTGTCCGAGCGCCGCCGCGTCATGAGCGAGGCCATGGCGCTGCACGGTCTCGAGGTCGCAGGCCAAAGCGGCACTGGTGGCTCCGCCTTCTGGATGCGCGCGCCCGAAGGTGTGGACACCACTGCGCTCGCCGCAGAGCTGCGCGCGCGCTCTGTCCTCATCGAGCCGGGCGCACCGTTTTTTGACGAAGCCACCGCCCCGCAAAACTTCTACCGCCTCGGCTACAGCTCAATCCCCGCCAACAAGATCCCCGAAGGGGTGCGGCTCATCGGCGAAGCGCTGCGCAACTGGCCTTAGGCGCGCCCTCAAGCTGGCCCTAACCCGATCCGCGCCACACCCGTAATTTCATATCCAACCGTCAGGTGGCACCTGCCACCTGATTCTGCCCCTCATTGCGACCTTTTCGGAGAAAACACATGCAAATGACCACAGAAGAAGCCTTCGTCAAAGTCCTCCAGCGCCACGGCATCGAACATGCCTTCGGCATTATCGGATCGGCCATGATGCCCATCTCCGACCTCTTTCCCAAAGCGGGCATCCAGTTCTGGGACTGTGCCCACGAAGGCTCCGCAGGCATGATGAGCGACGGCTACACCCGCGCCACAGGCAAAATGAGCATGATGATCGCCCAGAACGGCCCGGGCATCACCAATTTCGTCACCGCCGTGAAAACAGCCTATTGGAACCACACACCCCTCCTTCTCGTCACCCCCCAAGCCGCCAACAAAACCATCGGCCAGGGCGGCTTTCAGGAAGTCGAGCAGATGAAACTCTTTGAAGACATGGTCGCCTATCAGGAAGAGGTGCGCGACCCCTCCCGCGTGGTCGAGGTTCTCACCCGCGTCATCGCTCAGGCCAAGCGCCTCTGCGGCCCTGCCCAGATCAACATCCCCCGTGATTTCTGGACACAGGTGATTGATGTCGAGATCGCAGATCCGATCGAATTCGAGCGCTCACCCGGCGGCACAAACTCTGTTACCGAAGCTGCAGCACTTCTCAGCGCCGCCAAAAACCCGGTCATCCTCAATGGCGCAGGCGTTGTTCTGTCCCAAGGCGGCATTGCGGCCAGCCAAGCTCTTGCAGAGCGCCTCGATGCGCCCGTTTGCGTAGGCTATCAGCACAATGACGCTTTCCCGGGAAGCCACCCGCTCTTTGCTGGCCCGCTGGGGTACAACGGCTCGAAAGCGGGCATGGAGCTGATCAGCGAAGCCGATGTGGTGCTCTGCCTCGGCACCCGCCTCAACCCCTTTTCCACCTTGCCGGGCTACGGCATGGATTACTGGCCCGCGGATGCCAAAATCATTCAGGTTGATATCAACCCTGATCGCATCGGCCTTACCAAAAAAGTATCTGTCGGCATCGTCGGGGATGCGGCCATGGTGGCCAATGGCATCCTAGGCCAGCTTGCCGGCACAGCGGGCGACGAAGGCCGCGAGGCCCGCAAAGCCAAGATCGCCGAGACAAAGTCACGCTGGGCGCAGCAGCTCTCCTCGATGGACCACGAAGATGACGACCCGGGCACAAACTGGAACGCGCGCGCGCGCACCGACAAGCCCGATTGGATGAGCCCCCGCATGGCGTGGCGCGCGATCCAGTCGGCGCTGCCAGCAGACGCCATCATCAGCTCCGATATCGGCAACAACTGCGCCATCGGCAACGCTTACCCGTCGTTCAACGAGGGCCGCAAATACCTCGCCCCCGGCCTCTTCGGCCCCTGCGGCTATGGCCTGCCTGCCATCGTCGGGGCCAAAATCGGCTGCCCCGATGTGCCTGTCGTGGGCTTCGCAGGCGACGGTGCTTTCGGCATCGCCGTCAACGAGCTGACGGCCATTGGCCGTGGCGAGTGGCCTGCGGTCACGCAAGTGGTGTTCCGCAACTACCAGTGGGGCGCAGAAAAGCGTAACAGCACGCTCTGGTTTGAGGACAACTTCGTCGGCACAGAGCTAGACACCCAAGTCAGCTACGCAGGCATCGCCAACGCTTGCGGCCTCAAGGGCGTTGTCGCCAAAACACAAGACGAGCTGACCGCCGCGCTCGCGCAGGCCATGGAAGACCAGAAAAACGGCATCACCACATTGATTGAGGCGATGATCAACCAAGAGCTGGGCGAGCCCTTCCGCCGCGACGCGATGAAAAAACCCGTTGCCGTCGCAGGGATTTCGGCCAGTGACATGGTCGCCCAAAAGGTCTGATGACGGTGGCACATGCCACAGACTTGTGATGTGCTCGCCCCATACTCGCGGTGAGCACATCCAAGAAAGGCACTCCCATGACCGAAGCCTACCCTTTCCTGTCAAAGATCAAGCCAAGCGCGCCCGCGCGCTTGCTCACCCAGGCCCGCGCCCTACCCACACCGCGCGTCGCGCTTGTCAATGCAGGGGCTGTCACGCCTCTTCTGGGCATCCGTGAAGCCGCCGAAGCAGGTCTGGCCGAACCCGTCCTGATTGGCGACACCGCCAAAATCCGCGCCGCCGCCGAAGAGATCGGCTATGACATCGCGGCCCTACGCATCCTCCATGCGCCCCACGCCGAAGCCAGCGCCAAGGCTGCCGAGCTTGCCTGCGCAGGCGAGGTCGACTCGATCATGAAGGGGCAGGTGCACACCTCGACCTTTCTCAAAGGCCTCTTGCCGTCCAAGGCGGGCCTGCGCGATGCAGGCACCCGCTGTGGCCACGTCTTTCACATCACCGCCCCCGGCAGTGACCGCCCCCTTCTGCTCACCGATGCCGCGCTCAACGTAAACCCCAGCATCGAGACACGCCAAGCCTGCCTCACCCACGCTGTGACACTGGCCCAAACCCTCGGCATCACGCGCCCCAAAGCGGCGCTTCTGGCGCCGTCCGAAGATGCAACGCCCTCTATCGCCAACACGATGGAAAGCGCCGCCATAGCCGCCTGGGCGCGCGCCAACCTGACCGAAGCAGACGTGGCAGGCCCCATCGCCATGGATCTGATCCTCTCCAAACGTGCCGCCGAGGTGAAAGGCTACACAAGCCCAGTCGCGGGTGATGCAGATATCATCGTCACCCCCAACATCACCACAGGCAACGCGCTCTTCAAGCTCATGGTGCTGGGGATGGGCTGCTGCGCAGGCGGGCTTGTGCTCGGCGCGCGCGTGCCCATCCTGCTCACCTCCCGCTCTCAGGAAGCCGCCGCGCGCCTCGCGTCCGCCGCCCTCGGGGTCATTGCCGCACACCAAGCCAAAGAGGCTGCGCGCTGATGCTCCTCGTCCTCAACACAGGCTCCTCCTCCATCAAACTCGCGCTCTTTAACGCAGCGCTTGATCTGGTGGTTGATGGCACAGTCACAGGCGTTGGCGGCGCGGGCCACATGGCGCTTGGCGAGAACAAACAAGATGTCACAACAGACAATCACACAGAGGCGCTCGACTGCCTGCTTGCAGGCCTGACAGCCCGCGGCATTGCGCTCAGCGAGATCACAGGTGCTGCGCACCGTGTGGTTCACGGAGGGCGCAGCCTTGTCGCGCCCACGCGGATCACCCCCAAGACATTGGCCCGGATCGAAGCGATGATCCCTCTCGCGCCCCTGCACAATCCGCCTGCGCTGGCGGGCATGGCGGCTGTCACCGCGCGGCTGCCGCACCTGCCCCAGTTCGCCAGCTTTGACACCGCCTTTCACGCAGGCCAGCCCGATGTTGCCACGGCCTACGCCCTGCCCCGCGCAGAGCGTGACAAAGGCATCCGCCGCTACGGCTTTCATGGCCTCAGCTACGCAGGCATGGTGCGCCAGCTCGGGGCCAATCTGCCCCCGCGCCTGCTCGCCCTGCACCTTGGCGCAGGCGTCAGCCTCTGCGCCATAAAAGATGGCCGCTCCATCGCCACCTCAATGGGCTACTCGCCGCTCTCTGGCCCCACAATGGCCACCCGCACAGGCGATATTGATGGCATGGCCGTCTTGCGCCTCGCGCAAGACCACGGCTTTGATGGCGCAGCCACGCTGCTCAACAAAGAGAGCGGGCTGCTCGGCCTTTCAGGCACCAGCGCCGATATGCGCGCGCTGCTGGCAGACACCTCTCCAGAGGCCACCTTCGCAGTAGAGCATTTTATCTATTCCATCGTGCATCAGGCCGGCGGGCTGATTGCTGCCCTTGAAGGGGTTGATGCCATCGCCTTCACAGGCGGCATCGGAGAAAACTCAGCCCCCATTCGCGAGCGCATCATGGCGCGTCTCGCGTGGCTTGGCGAAAAGCCCATTCACATCGTGCCTGCCGATGAAGAGCGCCAGATCGCAATTGACGCCATGGCCCTCATCTCCGCCACATGATGCCGCCTCAGCTCATAGCGCAGCATACGGCCGTGGCCGCCACAATATCAGCCACAGTTGCGCCGCGGCTCAAGTCGCAGACAGGCTTGTCAAAGCCCTGCAAAAAAGGCCCCAGCGCCTGCGCACCCCCCAGCTCCTGGCAAAGCTTATACGCGATATTGCCAGCATCGAGCGACGGGAAGACAAGCACATTGGCCGCCCCGGCCCCCATGCCTTTCTTTTCTGCAATCGCCGCATTGAGCGCGGCATCTGCCTGCACAGGCCCAAGAAAGCCCGCAAGCTCCGCCGCCGCGCGCACGCGCTCCACGCTCTCGCCTGCCCCGCTTGTACCGGTCGAAAACGACAACATCGCCACATCGGCCCGCCCCAAAAGCGCCGTGGCCGTCGCCGCCGACGCGCGGGCAATATCGGCCAGCTCTTCCACACTCGGCGCAACATTCACCGCACAATCCGCAAAGATAAGGTCGCGCCCGTCAGGAAACAGCATCACAAAAAACGACGAGGCCGTAGCAACACCTGCAGCTGGCCCAATGGCCATGCCCGCCGCCTCGATCACCCGCCGCGTCGGGCTGTCAGCGCCTGCAACCATGGCATCAGCCTCGCCCGCAGCCACCATCGCTGCCGCGCGGTACAAAGGCTTGGCCAGCAAGCGCCGCGCCATCGCCTCTTTCATGCCCCGCGCCGCAACAAGCGCCGCCACCTGCGCCTCGCTCACCGCGCCCAAGGCCAGCGGCTCACACAGCCCCTCTGCCGCAAGCTGCGCCATGGCCTCCGCCACCCGCGCATCTTCCGCCTCGGGAAACACCACGCGCCGTGGCCGCGCTTTGGCCGCAGCATATATTTTTTCTAAAAATTCCATGTATGCCTCTGTATACTTCCCTCAAAGGAGCCAGCTATGAGCACAGACGTCAAGATCAACCGCGGTCTGAAAGGTATCTATTTCGAGCGCTCGGGCGTCAGCCACATTGATGGCGCGGCAGGTGAGCTCAGCTACCGTGGCTACTCCATCCACGATCTCGCCACCAAATCCACCTTTGAAGAGGTTTGCTATCTGCTCATGTTTGGCGAGCTCCCCGATGCGGCAGAGCTGGCCGCTTTTGACGCCCGCCTCAAAGCCGCGCGCATTTTGCCCGGCGGCATTTACGACATCATCCGCAGCACAGCAGAAGGCCACCCGATGGACGTTCTGCGCACCGCCGTTTCGGCCCTTGCCGCGCTGGAACCACAGAGCCAGAACGTGGGCGAAGAGGCTTTCATCGACAATGGCATCCGCCTCACAGCGCAAGTGCCCATGATCATCGCCGCGCATGAAAACATCCGCAATGGCCGCGCCCCCGTTGACGCCGACGCAACCCTCAGCCACGCAGCCAACTGGCTCTACATGCTCAAAGGCGAGCGCCCGTCAGAGGCCGCCGCACGTCTGGCCGATGTCGACTTTATCCTCCACGCCGAACACGGCGCAAACGCTTCGGCCTTTGCCGCCCGCGTCACTGTGGGCACAGAGGCAAACCTGCACGGTGCCATGGTCACCGCGCTCAGTACCCTCGCAGGCCCCGCCCACGGCGGCGCCGCAGAAGACGTGATGAAAATGGTGCACGAGATCGGCACCCCCGACAAGGCCGCCGCCTATGTGAAGGCCAAACGCGCCAACCGTGAAGCTGTCACAGGCTTTGGCCACCGCGTCTACCGCGCCGAAGACCCTCGCGCGCGCCACATGCGCGACGGCGTGCGCACACTCGGGCAAGAAATGGGCGCGCCCGAATGGTACGAAATCCTGCAAGCAGTCGTCGAGGCCATGCAGCCCTATGCCCGCCACGGCCTCAACGTGAATGTCGACTTCTATTCAGGGGTCATCTACCAGCTTCACGGCATCCCAATGGATCTTTACGTGCCGATCTTTGCCATAGGCCGTATGCCCGGCTGGATCATCCAATGTATCGAGCAACAGCGCGGCAATATCCTCATCCGCCCGCTCACGCTCTACAACGGCCCCGAGATGCGCCCCTATGTGGACATGACTGACAGATGACAGAGCTGCTCCAGCTCACTGGTTTTGAAGCCGCCCTCGCGCTTGTTGCTGTCTTCGTGGCAGGCGTGGTGCGGGGCTTTGCAGGCTTTGCGCTCTCGGCCTTGATCATGGCAAGCCTCGCCACCGTGATCCCGCCAGTTGAGCTCATTCCCGTCTGCACCATGCTGGAGCTGGCCTCTGCCACCCTGCTCTTGCGCGGCGGCTTTGGCGCGGCCAACAAGCGCATGGCCCTCACCTTGCAAGCAGGCGCGCTCATAGGCGTGCCAACAGGTCTTTACCTGACCACAACACTTGATCCGGAGGTGTCTAAAGTCATCGCGCTGGCGCTTGTCGTTGGCCTCGCGCTTTTGCAGCTTGCGCGCGTGCGCCTACCTGTCACGCCCTCGCCCGTCCCAACCTTTGTCACAGGCATCGCCTCGGGTTTTGTGACAGGGCTTGCCAGCATCGGCGGCATGGTGATCGCGCTCTACACGCTGGCGCTGCACATGCCGCCCAAAACCATGCGTGGCTCGCTCATCCTGATCATCTTTATCGGCGGCTCGCTCACGTTTCTCTGGCAGATCCTCTATGGCATGATCACACCGCTGGCGCTCACACGGTTCGCCGTATTTGTCGCGCCCATGCTCGCAGGCGTTCTCATCGGGCGCGCGTTTTTTCGCCCCGAATACGAGCGCTTCTATCGCCCGTTCTGTCTCACTCTGCTTGTTGGCCTTGGCCTCTTCGGCCTCTTGCGCAGCGCCCTCTAAAGGCGCGCGCTCACTTGCGCCAGCTGTCGAGCCACTTTTGCCAACGGCTCTTGCGCGCATCATAGCCATCGCCCAGCGCGTCCATCGCAGGGTCGACCATACGCTCCAGAAACTGCCGCCACATGGCGCGCACAAAGAAAAACGCCGCAATCAGGAAGGCAAAGAAAAAGAGGTTGAACCACGGAAAGGGGCGGTACTCCGGCCCGCTGACAGGCTTGACCGATATCGCATTGGGGTAGATCGACATAAAGCGCATCCGCCAGCCATAGTGGGTGATCGAGACCCACTGTTCCTTGCCCGCAAGTGCCGAGGCCTCGGCCTCAAGGTCGGAGCTGTCAAACTTGAAATACGGCGGGTAGACGCCTGTGTCTTCGTTGCGAAACACCATGACCTCTTCGCCACCACGCCAGAGGCCAAAGAACCATGTGTTCACACGCACCGTGTTGATCAGCCGCAAATCGCGCATATCACCCTCGGCCGCACCCACATCAACTTGGTTGTAAAACGGGCGCTGATACCACGAGAGCCGCTCCAAACGGTCAGAGATACCTGTGATCTTGGCCACGTCATGCTGGGGCAGAGAATAGTGCAAATAGAGCCCCGCAATCACAAACAGGAATACCCGAAAAAAGCGTCTCACATTGCGCATCGCGCGTCCTCTCAATTGATCACATAAATCAGCGTTGCCACTGCAACGGTGGGTATCACATACACCAGCAAGATCAACTTGCGCCGAAAGCCGCTCTCATAGGCGGCCATACCCGCCGCAACATAGGCCTCGCGGCCTGTTTCGGCCTGCGCCTCAGGGTCAAGCCCGGCCCATTCATCCTCTAGCCATTCACGCCGCACAGAGCGGGAGTAGATCGAGATCAAAACATAGATGATGCTGAGCACAACAAACCCGACAACCACAAACCTGATAAACTGCATCTTATCTCCTCACCGCACCCCAAGGGCCAACAAAACGCGCTGGCCTCGTCCACAGCATATTCGCAGTGCAATAAATCAGCCACAAAAGATTTCTGGCCATGCACCTCGCCACAAAGAGACGGCAGGGACAAGAATTGGCAGCGCTCAGCCCACCAGAACGGTTGAGAAACAGAAACAAAGCGGCTCCAGATGCGGAGATTGTCGCGCAAAAACACACAATTTTGCCTCAAACTCATCTCAATTGTTTCTAAAATTGGCCCAAAGAAAGCCTTGGCAGCCGACTAGTTTAATCTTGCACACAAAGATGCAGGAGCAGGAATCATGGCCACGGTAGGCTACTATTCAATGACAGCAGGCCAAGGGCAGGCCTCGCAGGTTGATGAGATCACGAACAACGGCGACACCGCCGTGAACGTGACTATCCCCAATGCTGCGCAGCTGGCCTCACTGGACAGCCTCTATGTGGTTAACCCGTCCAACAGCAGCTTCGGTGCCGAGTATATGGCCAACCTCGGGGCCATTTCTGCTGCGGTCAACAGCGGCATGAACCTCATCATCTTTGACCGCTATGTCACCAACGCACAAACTATCCTCCCGGGCGGTTCAGCCATCACCGCTCTGCGCGATTTTTCCGATAGTTCGAACATCGATGTCGCCAACGGCGCACCCAGCTCCTTTATCAACGGCCCCAACGGCACAATCACCGACAGCACCTTTGATGGCGGCAACAGCTCAAGTCACGGCTACGTCGAGATCACATCTCTGCCCCCGGGTGCAACACCCCTGCTCACCACAGGTGACCAGACCCATGTTGTCGCCTTCACCTACCCCTACGGCTCGGGCAATGTATTTTACTCCACAATCCCGCTGGATTTTTACACAGGCTCAAACAACAGCGCGATCACGCCGTCCGAAATCTTCACACTCTTTGGCAACACTCAAGACACGGTCATGTGTTTCACCAGCGGCACGCTGATCGAGACAGCCACAGGCCCGCGCCTCGTCGAAACCCTCGCTATCGGCGATGAAATACCCGTTGCACGCGGCGGCACAGAAACGGTCCGCTGGATCAGCACCTCGCATATCAATGCGGCTGACCTTGCCCGAAACCCTAAGCTCGCCCCCGTGCGCATCACAGCAGGCGCCCTTGGCGGCGGCCTGCCCAAGCGCGATCTGCTCGTGAGCCGCCAGCACCGTATGCTCGTGCGCTCGCGCGTGGCCGAGCGTATGTTTGGCGCACACGAAGCGCTTGTCTCCGCCATCCGCCTCACAGCTCTTCCAGGCATCTATGTGGATGAGAGCGTGCATGAGGTAGAGTACATCCACATTCTCTTTGACCAACACGAAGTCATCTTCGCCGAGGGGGCCCCGTCTGAGTCTCTTTTCACAGGCCCCGAGGCGCTCAAATCTGTGCCAAAAGCGGCCCGCGCGGAGCTGATGAGCCTTTTTCCCGCGCTCGCAACACTCGACTATAAAGCCATATCCGCAGCACATATCCCCTCGGGCAAAGACCAGAAGCAGCTGATCGCACGGCATCTGAAAAACCAGAAAGCTATGGTCGAAGCTCTGAACTGAGCTGACAAAATGTCTCTAAAATTCGAATCTTTCCTCCAAAAGTAGCGGAATATTCAAGTTTCTGACCTCTTATCCTCCCTCACGACACCACACGTGCAGGCGAGAAAGTGAGGCAGGCAATGGCCACAGTGGGCTACTATGAAATGGCTTCAGGCCAAGGGCTGGCCACTCAGGTCGACGAGATCACAAACAATGGCGATACCGCCGTTAATGTGACTGTGCCTGACGCTGCACAGCTCGCCTCACTCGACACGCTCTATGTCATGAACAGCAGCAACAGCGATTTTGGGGCAGAATACACCGCCAACCTCGACGCCATCGCAACCGCGGTCAACGGCGGCATGAACCTGATGATCTTTGACCGCTTCGTCACAGGCGCTGAAACAATCCTGCCAGGTGGATCAGCCATAACGGCTGTGCGCGACATGACAGATGATACCAATGTCAACATCGCAGAAGGCGCGCCCAAGGCTTTCACCAACGGCGCAGCAGGCACACTTGATGATAGCACATTCGACGAGGGCAGCAGCTCCTCTCATGGTTATGTAGAGTTTTCCTCGCTCCCAGCGGGTGCAACAGCGCTGCTCACCACAGGTGATCAGAGCCATGTTGTCGCCTTCACCTACCCGTTCGGGGGTGGCAACGTCTTTTACTCCACCATCCCGCTGGATTACTATACAGCTGGCAGCAACGCCGCGATCACCCAATCCGAAATTGATATTCTCTTCAGCAACCTCCAAGAAACCATGCTCTGTTTTGCAGCGGGCACACTGATTGAGACCCCCGCTGGCCCCACACCCGTCGAAGCGCTCCGCGTGGATGACGCCGTCTACATCGTACGCGGCGGCACAGCCCCCATCCGCTGGATCAACTCGTCCCGCGCCTGCGCCATCCGCCTCGCGCGCGCGCCCAAGCTCGCCCCCGTGCGCATCACAGCAGGCGCGCTTGGCGGTGGTCTCCCCCAGCGGGATCTGCTTGTCAGCCGCCAGCACCGTATGCTGGTGCGCTCCCGCGTGGCCGAGCGTATGTTTGGCGCACCCGAAGTGCTTGTCTCCGCCATCCGCCTCACAGCCCTGCCAGGCATCTATGTCGATAAAAGCGTCACCGAAGTGGAATACTTTCACATCCTCTTTGACACTCACGAAATCATCTTCGCCGAAGGCGCACCCAGCGAGTCTCTCTTCACAGGCCCCGAGGCGATGCGCTCCATCCCCACCGCGGCCCGTGCCGAGCTTCTGACGCTCTTTCCCGAACTTGCCACGCTTACCTACACAGCCATCTCCGCCGCGCATATCCCGTCAGGCAAAGAGCAAAAAGCGTTGGTGATACGGCACGCAAAGAATGCGCGAGCTTTGGTTGAGTGACGCTTTTAAAGGGGGCAAACTCAGCTTGCCTTTCGTGCCCAACCCCTGCCTCCACATATCGTGTCTTCGCCACGTTGTCGGGCGTGTCCGCGGAGCGGTTGTTCTCTTGCAGAACCGTCTACGTGGTGAACGGCCCCCGCCACCCGCCGCAATGCGCGCGCGTCTTTTCAGCGCAACATGTTCAAGCTCGGCGTTAGTCATCTTTCTTCTTGTCCAGAAGATAGGCAAGGCCGCCCACAGCCGAGAAGATCAGCAAGCCAACGCCCACAGGCATAACCGACAGCCCCAG
>NZ_CBFHTG010000008.1:60398-124816 GCF_965658795.1 Lentibacter sp.
TCCAGAAGATAGGCAAGGCCGCCCACAGCCGAGAAGATCAGCAAGCCAACGCCCACAGGCATAACCGACAGCCCCAGCGCATCAAACCGCGCCCAGGCCTCAAAGCCGATCAGGTCACCAAGGCTCAACACCACGGCAAACGCCACACACAGCCCGACAACAAATACCACTGCTTTTCTGATCATGCTTTCGCCTCACCGTAGGGTGGGTGAAACCCACCATTCCTTTATCTAGCTTAGCTTCTATAAGCGGTCTTGTCGTCTTTTTCGACACCCTTTTCAAAGCCCAGCCTGCTTTGACCTTCACAGGCGTCTCTCCAACGGCTTCGGCGATATCCTGATCCGAGCCAAGCTGGCGCAGATGCAACATTCCCAAAACATCTTCACAGCACGGCTAGCGCGAAAATTCGGTTTGCGCGAAACTCAAAAGAAAAAAATTGAGTAAAATGAGCAGGTCATATTATGGCAATCGGTGAAGCTGGTAGCATCACAACCAATTCTCCCGTGGCAAATCAGCCAATCACGGTCAATCTGGCCGATCCGCTGACAGACCCGGTCTACGCGCTGACCGCCACCAACAATGGCGGCAACCAGTTTACCCTGCGCATCGTCAACGAAACGCTCGATGCCAACGGCGATGTCACCTCCTTCCAGTTCATTATCGAAGAATGGGAGTATCACGACGGCCCCCATGGCGCGACCGAGACAATCAACTGGATCGCTGTGGAAGAAGGGGTTCACACGCTCCCTGACGGGCGCATCATCGAAGCTGGCACAACCTCGGCCAACCACACCAACAGCTCCGTCACCTTCGCGGGAAGCCACACTGATCCGCCCGTTGTTCTCACCTCGGTGATGAGCAACAACGACACCACAACAGTCGACAGTGACCCGCTCAGCATCACCGCATCAGGCTTCGACGTCCGCCTGCAGGAAGAAGAAGCCGAAGACGGCATCCACGCCAATGAAACCATCGGCTGGATCGCCATCGAGCCGGGCGGTGACGCAACTTCAGGCACAGCCCAGAGCTTTGACAGGCTGGATGAGAACGTCGACACCCACGGCCTCGGCGCGACATTTACCAACTCGGTTGTCGTCGCCGAAACCCAGACAATCAATGGCGGTGACACGGCGACAGTGGTCATCGACAGCCAGTCCAACACTCAAGTCAGCGTGTTTATCGAGGAAGAGACCTCACGAGACGCCGAGGTAAACCACACCAATGAAACCGTTGGCATCATCGCTTTTGAGAACGGGGCCATCCCCTGCTTTACCCGCGGCACGCTCATAGAGACACCCGCAGGCAAAAGCGCAGTCGAAAGCCTCAAGGCTGGCAGCAGCATCCTCACAACCGAAGGCCCCCGCCGCCTCTTGCGCGCCTACAGCCGCCGTATCGCGCGGGCCGAGTTGGTGGCCAACCCGCGCCTCTTCCCCGTGCGCATCCTCGCAGGGGCCTTGGGCCTTGGCCTGCCCGAGCGCGACCTGCTTGTCTCGCCCCAGCACCGTATGGTGGTAAATACCCCCATAGTGGCCCGGATGTTTGATGCCCCCGAAGTGCTCATCGCCGCCATAAAGCTCACGGCCTTGCCCGGCGTTTATGTGGAATATGATGTGGAGGCCGTGGAGTATATCCACCTGCTCTTTGACAGCCACGCCATCGTCTACGCCGAAGGCGCCGCCAGCGAGAGCCTGCTTTTGGGCTCTGAAGCCCTCAAAATGCTGACGGCCGAAGCGCGGACAGAGCTGCAAACGCTGTTTCCCGACCTCTTGCGCGAAGGCGCAACGCCCGCACGCCTCATTCCCGAGCCACGCCGCCAAAAAGCGCTCACCCACCGTATGGCCAAAAACCGAAAGCTGGCGCTCAGCGCTCAGCACATAGCGCGCCCCGCAAGCCTATCCATCGCGGCAGAGTAGCCCACCTTCAGCCCTTGGTAGCCCGCAACCTTGACGGTTACGCTCGGCACAACACGACATTTAACGATTTATATTCAGTAGGATTTCCCTTGCAACCGCGCCCCACGCCAGCCTCATCCTCAAAGAAAAAAGCAAGCGCCCCAGCGCGGCGCAAGAATGTCATGCTTGTCAGCTTTGATGATGCCATCGCCTTCTGGCACTACAAAAGAGCCTTCGGCGTAAAGCTCTACACCCCCAACCTTGATCGTATCTGCGCCCAGTCCACCGCCTTCAAGTCGGCCTATTGCCAAGCGCCCGTGTGCGGCCCCTCCCGCGCAAGCTTCATGTCGGGCCTCACACCGCACCAGTCGGGCGTGTTTGAAAACAGAGTGTCGATCTTTGACCGCGTCGAGCCGCGCGAAATGTGGCCCTATCTGCTCAGGCAAAGCGGCTACTATTGCTCTTCTGGCGGCAAGGTTCACCACAGTTTCAAACCGCTGCCAAAGCCCTTGCACGAGCAGTTCTACGATGACGAGCGCAAGCATTTTCGCATCGACTGGAACCTGCCGGAAGACAAGCCACAAGTGGCCCTCGGCGGTCACCGCAAGGGCCTCGCCACAACCGACCCCGCCGATGACGACTACTATCACGACGCCCATTCGACCAGTTCGGCGATCAGGTTTCTGGAAGACTATAGCGGCGAAGCGCCCTTTTACCGCGAGGTTGGCCTCTATAGCCCGCATGGCCCCTACATCACGCCTCTGCGCTTCAAAGAACACTACCATGTCAACAAGATCAAACAGCCCGAAGCCTGGCGCAACGGCTTCCCCCAAAACGACTACGCCAACAAGATCATCAAAACCGACCCGATTGATGCTGTCCCGGGCTACTGGGCCAAAAGCGTGCGCAATTACATCTCGGCTCTCAGCCATGCCGATTACCAGATAGGCCGCCTCTGGCGGGCGCTCAAAGCCTCGCCCCACGCCGATAACACCGTGCTGATCATTGTCTCCGACCACGGGTTTCACCTGGGCGAGCGCAGCCGCTTCCGCAAAACATCGCTCTGGGAGCAGGTCGCCAATGTCCCGCTCATTGTGCATGACCCCGATACGCCCGAGGCCCGCGTGGTGCACGACCCTGTGCCGCTCCTCGACGTGGGCGCAACCGTGTTCGACTATGCTGGCCTGCCCCCGCTCAAAGGCCGCGTCGGCCGCTCTTTGCGCCACTATATCAAAGGTGGCAAAGACCTTGGCCGCGCTGTGCCGACCTTCTATTTTGACAACGTCAGCCTGCGCAAAGGCAAATACCGCCTCATCCGCTATGTCGATGGCAGCACCGAATTCTATGATCTTGAGAACGACTGGTGGCAAACCAAAGATCTGGGCGAGGATCACCCCGACTTTGCCAAAACCATGCAAGCGCTTGGCGAAGCTTCGGCAGAATACGGGCTCGACATCACCAAAGCCCGCCCGCGCCCCAT
The DNA here is from genome assembly GCF_965658795.1 of Lentibacter sp. Classification (NCBI taxonomy): domain Bacteria; kingdom Pseudomonadati; phylum Pseudomonadota; class Alphaproteobacteria; order Rhodobacterales; family Roseobacteraceae; genus Lentibacter; species Lentibacter sp. Next base: position 63,771 of record NZ_CBFHTG010000008.1, read on the forward strand.
GGAGCCCCGCTCCAAGAAACTCGCGGCAGACCCAAATGCAGAAACGATCTATGTCTGAGGGGTCGCCCCCTCAGACCTGAGCATGTGGCGCAAATCGCGCCTTAGTAAACCACCACGCTGCGGATACTCTCGCCCGAGTGCATAAGGTCAAACGCTGTGTTGATCTCTTCGAGCGGCATTTTGTGGGTGATCATCTCGTCGATCTCCACTTTGCCGTCCATGTACCAATCCACGATCTTGGGCACATCCGTGCGCCCCTTCGCGCCGCCAAAGGCCGTGCCTTTCCAGACACGCCCTGTGACAAGCTGGAACGGACGCGTGCTGATTTCGGCCCCCGCAGGCGCAACCCCGATGATCACCGAAACACCCCAGCCACGGTGGCTACACTCCAGCGCATCGCGCATCACCTGCACATTGCCTGTCGCATCAAAGCTGTAGTCAACGCCGCCAAACTGGTCTTGCTCAGTCTTGGTGAGGTCCACAATCGCCTCGGTCACGCTCTGGCCCGAAAGCTTTGAGGGGTTCACAAAGTCGGTCATACCAAATTTGCGCGCCATGGCCTCTTTGTCGTCATTGAGGTCGACACCGATAATCTTGTCAGCCCCCGCCATGCGCAGGCCCTGAATCACGTTGAGACCGATCCCGCCCAGCCCGAAGACAGCAGCCGTCGAGCCGATCTCGACCCCTGCGGTGTTGATCACCGCGCCAATGCCCGTGGTCACACCACAGCCGATGTAGCAAATGCTCTCAAACGGTGCATCCTTGCGCACTTTGGCCAGCGCGATTTCGGGCATCACCGTGTGGTTGGCAAAGGTCGAACAGCCCATGTAGTGATAGATCGGCGTGCCATCGAGCATCTTGAAGCGCGTGGTGCCGTCGGGCATCAGGCCTTGGCCCTGCGTGCCGCGAATGGCGGTGCACAGGTTGGTCTTGCCCGACAAGCAAGCGTGACACTCGCGGCACTCAGGCGTGTAAAGCGGGATCACATGATCCCCCGGCACCAGCGTTGTCACACCTTCGCCCACCTCAAGCACAACACCTGCGCCTTCATGGCCCAGAATACTGGGGAACAGCCCCTCAGGGTCATCGCCCGAACGGGTGAACTCGTCGGTGTGGCACACCCCTGTCGCCTTGATTTCAATCAGAACTTCGCCCGCCTTGGGGCCTTCCAGCTCAACTTCCATAATCTCGAGCGGTTTGCCCGCCTCAAGCGCCACTGCTGCACGTGTCCGCATCACTTCTCTCCCGAATTTGCTGGCCAGAGCCTGCGACAAGCGCAGACCAGTTGCAAGACTTAGGGGGAAGGTACACACAGTTATTCCCCTGAGAGGAAATCGTAACCTCTGTTACGTAAGGCTGTGGTTTAGGGGGTTTTCCATATGTTTTTTATACGATTTGTCATTATCGCGGCCAGCCTTGTTGCGCTATCGGCCTGCCAGCTTGCACCAACAGAGCCTGTCGGCCCGCGCGTGGGCGATGTCTCAAGCGACCCGTGCGGCGCAAATGACCTTGGTTTCATGACAGGTATGCGCGTCGGCGAAGTCCAGTTTGACACTGTAGACCGCCCCGTCCGTATCGTCGGGCCACGCAGCGCCATCACGATGGATCACCGCCCCGAGCGCCTCAATGTCAACATTGACGCCTCAGAGCGGATCACTGGCTTCAGATGCGGCTGATCACTTCTTGACGCGGTAAGCCTTGTGGCAAGCAGCGCATGTGCCGCCCAGCGTGCCCATGCCCGCTTGCAGCCACTCAAGCTCGCTTGCGTCAAGCTCTTCTGCGGCTGTGCCCATAGCCTTCGCCTTCATCTCGAAGTCGGCCCAGTTCTCCCAGATCGCGGGCAGCGCTGTTGACTTCGGGTCCATCTCTTGGGCCTCAAAGGCCGCAGGCACTTCAGCCGCGTGATCAATCAGCGCCTGGCGCGCTTCACCGGCCTTGGCCGCATCAAATGCCACCTCGCCCTTGGCCATACCACCCAGCGTGCCTGTCGCGTTTTTCACGCCATCCATCAGCATCATCCGCGCTTTCACAGCCTCGTTTTCCACACCTTCGGTCATGGCAAACCCCGTGCCCGCAAGCGTCGCACCCAGTGCCAGTGTCACAAAAAATTTCTTCATAGCTACTCTCCTATTGGCTGATCTGATTACGCCACGGAAAGCACAGCCGATCAACACAAGCTTGCGTGACAGGCCAAAAACCGCGCTATAATAGCCTCATGTCACCTGATCAGCCTGACCACGCCACACTCTACCAAGCCTTGCTTGACCGCGATGCAAGCTATGACGGGCAGGTCTATGTCTGCGTATCGTCCACAGGCATCTTCTGCCGCCTCACCTGCCCCGCGCGCAAACCCAAGCAAGAGAACTGCACCTTCCGCACCTCCACAGCCGACTGCATCGCAGCAGGCTTTCGCGCCTGCAAACGCTGCCACCCGCTGGCCTAGAGCTTGGCGCGCGCCGTCTTCTTGCGCACAGGCGTCGGGCGCACACGCGCCTCGATCATCTCGTAAAGCGTGCCGGCAATATTCTTGCCGCTCGCGCCTTCGATCCCTTCAAGCCCGGGTGATGAGTTGACCTCAAGCACCTTCGGACCGTCACTGGCGCGCAGCAAATCCACGCCCGCCATGTGCAGCCCGAATGCCTTGGTGGCTTTCAACGCCACATCGCGTTCAGCCTTTGTGAGCTTTACCGCCTCGGCCTTGCCGCCACGGTGCAGGTTCGAGCGGAAGTCACCATCCGCCCCCGTGCGCCGCATCGAGGCAACAACCTTTCCACCAATCACAAAACAGCGGATATCCTCGCCCGCGGCTTCCTTCACAAAGTTCTGCACCAGAAAGTTCGCCTTAAGCCCGCGAAACGCATCAATCACCGATTCTGCTGCCTTCTTCGTTTCTGCCAGCACCACGCCTTTGCCCTGTGTGCTCTCCAGAAGCTTCACAATCAGAGGCGCCGTGCCAACCAGCCCGACAATCGAGTTGGTGTCCTTGGGGCTGGCCGCAAAAGCCGTGTTCGGCATCCCGATCTTGTGGCGCGCCATCAACTGGTGCGCATGGAGCTTGTCGCGGCTCGCCGTAATGCCTTGCGAAGAGTTCACACAGAATGTGCCGATGGTCTCGAACTGGCGCACAACCGCCGTGCCATAGGCCGTGATCGACGCCCCGATCCGCGGGATCACCGCGTCATAGCGCGCAAGGCGCTTGCCATCATAATGCACCTCGGGCGCCAGCGCATTCAGCGCCATATAGCAGCGCGTCGTGTCGATCACCTCCACAACATGGCCCCGCTTCTCGCCCTCTTCCACAAGGCGGCGGGTCGAATAATTGTCCTCACGGCTCAAAACAGCAATCCGCAGCGCCCGCTCGGGTGCTGCCTCGCGCAAGCGCTTGGAATGATAGACATCATAGCTCAGCTCGGGCTGCAAAAACCGCTCTGTCGCCACGATGGTGATATGATCTTTCAGCGCCTGCCGCCCCAAAAGCATCCGGCTGTTCATGGTCGCGCGGTTCGTCAACGTAATCTCGACAGGCCAGCGGTGTCCGTTCACCAAGAGCGGTGTCTCGATAACATAACGATTCTCGCTCTCCCCGTTGGAAGAGGTCACTTCGCGGCGGTCCTTGATCTCGGCAGAGCAGGCAAAGACAATATCGTCACGCCCCGGAACAGGGTGCACCATAAAGCGCACCTTGGGCTTGCTGGCTGCGCCAAACACCTCGATATCATAGGCATGAAGCGCCGATGTCTTCGCGCCGGTGTCCACTTTGGCCTGAATGGCAGGCAAACCAAGGTCTGGCAGGGCCAACCACTCCTCCCACCCAAATGACAAAACGGAATTACTCTTCTCAAGACTCATGCGCTGCGATCCAATGTTTGAAAAATAGCTGTGGCCGAGCCTAACCGATAAGGTCTCATTCACCAACTTGCGCCCCATTCGCACAGTTTTTATCCTAGGGCTAGCCCTTACGTTCATCGGCTTGGCCCTTGGCATTCAGCTCTATTTGCGCCAAGAGACAAAACCATGACACAGCCCTTCTCCTTCTCCCTCGCCGCCACCTCTGGCAAAGCCCGCACCGGCACGATCTCCACCCCCCGTGGCGAGATCCGCACACCTGCGTTCATGCCGGTTGGCACCGCCGCCACCGTCAAGGCCATGATGCCCGAAAGCGTGCGCGCCACAGGGGCCGATATTCTCTTTGGCAACACCTACCATCTCATGCTGCGCCCCACAGCCGAGCGCATCGCCGCTCTGGGCGGCTTGCACAAGTTCATGAACTGGGAGCGCCCGATCCTCACAGACTCAGGCGGCTTCCAAGTCATGTCACTGGCCGATCTGCGCAAGCTCACCGAAGAAGGCGTGGCGTTCAAAAGCCACATCGACGGCTCCAAGCACATGCTCACACCCGAGCGCAGCATGGAGATCCAGAAGCTCTTGGGCTCTGACATTGTCATGTGCTTTGATGAGTGCCCCGCGCTGCCGGCCACGCGTGATGACATCGCCAAATCCATGGAGCTTTCCATGCGCTGGGCCAAGCGCTCGCGCACAGCCTTTGGCGAGCGTCCGGGCTATGCGCTCTTCGGCATCCAGCAGGGCGGCTTGGAAGAAGACTTGCGCGGCCAATCCGCCGAAGCGCTTCAAGAGATCGGCTTTGAAGGCTACGCCGTGGGCGGCCTCGCCGTAGGCGAAGGGCAAGAGGCCATGTTCGGCTGCCTTGACTACGCCCCCGACCAGCTTCCCGTTGATAAGCCCCGCTACCTCATGGGTGTGGGCAAACCCGATGACATCGTCGGCGCCGTTGCGCGCGGCATCGATATGATGGATTGCGTACTGCCCTCACGCTCCGGGCGCACGGGTCAGGTCTTCACCCGTCTTGGCGTGCTCAACATCAAAAACGCCCGCCACCAGGATGACCCCCGCCCGCTTGATGAAAACTGTGGGTGCCCTGCGTGCAAAAACTACAGCCGCGCCTATCTGCACCATGTTTTCCGCTCGCAAGAGATCATATCCTCCATGCTGCTCACATGGCATAATCTGCACTACTACCAAGACCTCATGGCAGGCATGCGCGCAGCCATATCCGAGAACCGCTTCGCAGAGTTCGAGCGCAGCTTTCACGCCACACGCGCCCAAGGCGACATCGACCCGCTCTAGGCCCGCGGGCTGATCTGCTCGTTTGGCTTGTGCAAAAAGCACACGAGAGGCAGCGGCCAATGAAAGCGCCGCGCGCATCGTTAAGAGGTCAGATTAACCCTTCGCCAAGCCCCTTAACCATTCGGTTACAAAGCCCGAGCACCGCGCGCTCCGTTCACAGTCCAAAATCCTGTTTTGGCGGTGCACGCATGGTGCACGGGGGGTGCACACATATCACCCCCCCGTTCAAAGCCGCATTAACCATATTTTCGGGGGCTTGATTCGGCGGCCAATCGCGGCCACGCTGAGCGTATGAACATGGCACCGCACACACCCTTTCCAAGCAGTGGCCAAGTGGCCTTTCACCGCACCGAGCTGGCGCTCATTCTGGGGCTTTACGGCCGCATGGTCGCCGCAGGCGAGTGGCGCGATTATGGCATCTCCTGCCTCAAAGACTCAGCCGTGTTTTCCGTCTTTCGCCGCACCGCCGAGCACCCCCTCTACCGCATTGAAAAACATCCGAAATTGCGCCTCAAACAGGGGCAATATTCCGTCATCGGGATGGACGGCCAGATCCTCAAACGCGGCCATGATCTCAAGACAGTGCTGCGCGTTCTGGAGCGCAAGCTCATCCGCGCTGTCAGCGACTGAAGCCCACAAAAAAGGCCCGCCTGCACAGAGCAAACGGGCCTCTTTCAATCTGGCTAAACGCCTTAGAAGTCTAGGTTTTCCACGCTCAAAGCATTCTGCTGGATAAACTCGCGGCGCGGCTCAACAACATCGCCCATAAGCTTGGTGAAGAGGTCATCCGCCTCTGCGATATCCTCGACTTTCACCTGCAAAAGCGTGCGCGCGTCAGGGTCGAGAGTGGTCTCCCAAAGCTGGCTCGGGTTCATCTCTCCAAGGCCTTTGTAGCGCTGCAAGGAAAGCCCGCGCTCCCCCTCTTCAAGGATCGCCTTCAGCAAGTCGAGCGGCCCATAAATCATCTGCGTGCGGTCTTTGCGCTCAAGCCGTGCTGGCGTCCCGTAGACCTCTTTCAGGCTCTCGGTCAAAGTGCCGGTGCGGCGCGCTTCACCCGAGCGCAGCATCGGCCCGTCAAGTGTGCGCACCTCTTCCACGCCGCGCAAAATACGCGCCAAACGGATGCCATGATCCTGCGTGATACGGCCTTGCCAGCCCTTCTCGTATTCCAGCGCAATAAGGTCCAAACGCTTCGCAACCAAGTCGGCAACACCCTGCAAATCAGCCTCGATCGCACCCGGCACAAACGCCCCCGCAATCGCTGCTTGCTCAAGGATGTGGCGCGGGTAATGCGTTGGAAACGCATCCAAAACACGGCGCAGCTGGCGCGCTTCGTCGATCACGCGGATCAGGTCCTGGCCAGCCATTTCGCTGCCATTGCCCAGCTTGAGAACCGCCCCGTCAGAGCCTTGCTGCACAAGGTAGTCGTCCAGTGCCGTCTGGTCTTTGAGGTAGACTTCAGATTTGCCACGCCCGACTTTGTAGAGCGGCGGCTGCGCGATGTAGAGATAGCCACCCTCGATCAACTCGGGCATCTGGCGGTAGAAGAACGTGAGCAGAAGCGTGCGAATGTGCGCGCCGTCAACGTCCGCATCGGTCATCAGAACGATCTTGTGGTAGCGCAGCTTTTCGATGTTGAATTCATCACGCCCGATACCTGTTCCCAGTGCCATCACGAGGTTGCCGATTTCCTGGCTGCCGAGCATACGGTCAAACCGCGCACGCTCCACGTTGAGGATCTTACCCTTGAGCGGCAAAATAGCTTGCGTGCCACGGTCACGGCCCGTCTGGGCCGAGCCCCCGGCTGAGTCACCCTCCACGATGAAAAGTTCTGTTTTGCTCGGGTCTTTCTCCGAGCAATCCTTGAGCTTTCCAGCCAGAAAGTTCACATCCATCGCCGTCTTGCGACGTGTCAGCTCGCGCGCCTTGCGCGCCGCCTCGCGGGCGTGTGCCGCTTCAACGATCTTGCCAACGATGATCTTGGCTTGCGTCGGGTTTTCTTCAAACCACTCCGCCAGCTTGTCCCCCATCAGGCTCTCGACCACAGGGCGCACTTCCGAGCTCACCAGCTTGTCTTTGGTCTGGCTGGAGAACTTGGGGTCTGGCACCTTGACGGAGAGCACACATGTGAGGCCCTCGCGCGCATCATCGCCCGTGAAGTTAATCTTTTCTTTCTTAGCGATACCCGATGATTGGGCATAGTTGTTGATCGTCCGCGTCAGCGCGCCCCTGAAGCCCGCCATATGCGTGCCCCCGTCGCGCTGGGGAATGTTGTTTGTGAAAGGAAGAACCGTCTCGTGGTAGCTATCATTCCACCACATCGCCACTTCAACGCCGATATCGTCCTTTTCACCGACGATATAGATCGGCTCTTCCATGACTGTCGTCTTGGAACGGTCCAGATATTTAACGAATTCCTTAACGCCGCCCTCGTAAAACAGCTCGGATTTAACGGGTTCGGCAGGGCGCTCATCTTCCAGAATGATGCGCACACCGCTGTTGAGAAAGGCCAGCTCGCGCAAGCGCTTTTCCAGGATCGAGAATTCATAATCAAGGTTCGAGAACGTTTCTGTCGAGGCCAGAAAGCGCACCTCGGTGCCTGTCTCGCCATTGGCATCGCCCGTAACGCGCAGGTGCTCCACCGTGTCGCCATGGCTGAACTTTGCATAATGCTCCTTGCCATCACGCCAGACGCGCAGCTCAAGCCAGACAGACAAAGCGTTTACAACCGAGACACCCACACCATGGAGGCCGCCTGAAACTTTGTAAGAATTGCTGTCAAACTTACCGCCCGCATGCAGCTGGGTCATGATGACTTCTGCCGCCGAGACACCCTCTTCTTCGTGGATACCAACAGGAATCCCGCGACCGTTGTCGCGAACAGAAATAGAGGAATCCGCGTGAATTTTGACATTCACATAGTCTGCGTGACCCGCCAGCGCTTCATCGATGCCGTTGTCGACAACTTCATAGACCATATGGTGCAAACCAGAGCCGTCATCGGTATCACCGATGTACATCCCAGGTCGCTTGCGGACAGCTTCTAACCCCTTGAGAACCTTAATGGAATCTGCGCCATACTCTTCGGGTTTCTGCTCGTTCTCTGACATTCTCACGCTTCCTTTGCGATTTTGTCAATTTATACGGTTTATAGGGGGGGATGTCACGCCCAACCGCTATATTTTGTGGCCACTGAGCCCAGTCTGCGAAAGACAGGCATTCGTTGAAAAAGCGCCGGAAATGTCTTTATTTTGACACGCGATTTTCCGCAGTTGGGCACAGTCTCGTGTGACTTTGGCATCATGATAAATCAGAACCCCGCAAAGCCTCGCAAGTCCAAGACGCAGGCCTTCAGGCCAGCCAAGCCCAAGGATGACCAGCTTTGGTCACCGCTGGAATTCGTGCTCTTCAGTCTCGCCATTGTGGCGGTCTTTGCCTTCACGATGGGTCAGGAAAAGTACATTTATGTCGCTTATCTGTTTGAGCCCGTCTTTGCGCTCGGCATCCTCGGCCTTGCGCTGCAATGGGCCTATAAAATCCGTCAGAGAAAGCGCCTAAAGCAGCACGACCTCTGAGGCGCCACCCTCTTCGCGCACCTCGATATGCTGCGCTCGGTCACCAAGCTCCGCAAAGAGCTCTGGCCCTGTTCCTGTCATCCAGGCCTGCGCCCCCAAGGCGCAAATCTCGTCATAGAGCGCCGCCCTGCGGTCGGCATCCAAATGCGCTGCAACCTCGTCCAACAGCACAATGGGCGACACACCCAGTTCTGCTTTAAGCCCGCGCGCATTTGCCAGAATGAGCGAGATCAGGAGCGCCTTCTGCTCGCCTGTGGAACAGTCCTTTGCAGGCACGCCCTTGGCTGCGAAAACACCATATAAATCAGACCTGTGCGGCCCCACCAAAGCCCGCCCTGCAGCCATGTCCCGAAAGCGGCTTTCAGCCAGTGCCTCTGCCAGATCAGCTTCTGTTTCCGGCATACCCCCTTCACTTTGTACAAGCTCAAGCTCAGCCGAAGGAAAGGCCGTCTCCGCGCCGTCTTGAGCTGCCTTGAGCCGCGCAAGTGCCGCAACGCGGTTGTTGTGGATCGCCGCACCACTGCGCGCCATCTGCCCCTCAAGGGCCGCATACCAATGCGTATCGCGCACCTCGGCCTTGAGCAGCCTGTTACGCTCGCGCATCGCCTTCTCATACTCAAGTGACACGTCAGAATGATCAGGGAAAAAGCTCATGCTCATCCGGTCAAGAAAGCGCCGCCGCCCATCAGCCCCCTCGATCCAGAGCCGATCCATTGACGGGATCAACCAAACCATCCGCGCAACCCGCCCCAGAGACGTCTGGGCAGCTGGCTTGCCATCAATCCGAACAGCCCGCGACCCTCCGTCTATAGAGCTGGTTTCCACCTCGTAGCGACGACCATCACTCTCAACCAGCCCCGACAGTTTCCAGCCCAGATCTTCAGGCCGCTTCGCCATATCCTTGGCCGCAGCCCGGCGCATGCCGCGCCCCGGCGAAAACAGCGAGACCGCTTCCAAAATGTTGGTTTTGCCAGCTCCGTTGGAGCCAAAAATAGCCAAAGGCCGCGCATCAACTTCGAGCCGCGCGGCCTTATGAGAACGGAAATGTGAAAGCGCAAGCTTGGTGAGGGCAAGCGAAGCCATGCGTGCTTACCCCGCCAGAGCTCAAACGCGCATGGGCATTACGACATAGACAGCCGACGTATCATTGCCTTCACGCATCAGCGTTGGATCACCTGAAGAGTTGAACATGAACACAGCGTTTTCACGGTCAACCTGACTGGCGATTTCGAGCAGATACTTGGCATTAAAGCCGATTTCCAAGCGCTCGTCGCCATAGGCCACGGCCAGCTCTTCTTCCGCCGCGCCACTGTCAGGCGCATTGACAGAAAGGATGAGCTTGTCTTCTTCCAGCGTCAGCTTCACAGCGCGCGAGCGCTCTGATGAAACAGTCGCCACACGGTCAACAGCCTTGGCAAACTCTGCGGCATCCACCTCAAGCTTGCGGGTATTTCCCTGAGGAATAACGCGGGTATAGTCAGGGAATGTCCCGTCGATCACCTTGGAGGTGAGCGTGATATCTGGCGTTGCAAAGCGGATTTTGGTTTCGCTCACAGAGACCGCGATCTTCGCGTCGTCATCTTCCAAAAGCTTGCGCAGCTCGCCTACGGTTTTGCGCGGCACAATCACACCGGGCATATCGGACGCGCCAGATGGCAGCTCTGCATCGATACGTGCAAGGCGGTGGCCGTCCGTGGCCACGCAGCGCAAAACCTTGCCACCATCGGCATCTGACACATGCATGTAGACACCGTTGAGGTAGTAGCGCGTTTCTTCGGTCGAGATCGCAAATTTTGATTTGTCAAAAAGGCGGCGCAACACAGGCGCAGGCGCCGAAAAGTTCGAGCTGTATTCAGACGTCGCCATCACAGGAAAGTCTTCTTTTGGCAATGTCGCCAAAGAGAAATTCGAGCGCCCGGCTTCAACAGTCAGACGGCCCGAAGCACCATCATCAGTGAGCGTGACGAGTGCACCGTCAGGCAGCTTGCGTACAATCTCATGGAGCATGACAGCCGAGACCGTTGTCGCGCCAGCCCGCTCTACATGAGCATCCGTGCGGTCTACGACCTCAATATCGAGATCAGTCGCGCGAAACCGCACATCACTGTCTTGCGCTTCAATCAGCACGTTCGCCAAGATCGGGATCGTATTGCGGCGCTCCACAACAGATTGCGCCTGTGACACGGCCTTCAACAATGCGGCGCGCTCTATACTAAACTTCATCCCTAGCTCCTCTGTGCTGGCGGGAGGGGCAAATTAGCCCATCCGTCTGGCAACTCAAGTTCTTTCTTGTGTTGTCCACTGGAAAGCCGGAGGCGTCAAGCGCAGACGCTTCTTTGAAGGCTCAGGCCTCAAGCATACGGCGCAAGATTTCAATATCTTCTGCCAACTGCCCATCTTGCATCCGCAAATCATCAATCTTGCGCACGCCATACATGATGGTGGTGTGGTCACGCCCACCAAAGCAACGGCCAATCTCTGGCAGCGAGCGGCTCGTGAGCTGCTTGCAAAGATACATAGCTATCTGGCGAGGCCGCGCATATGTGCGCACACGCTTGGGACCAATCATATCACTCAAACGGATATTATAGTGCTCCGACACCTTCCGCTGGATCTCTTCAACCGAGATCTTGCGCTCGGAATCGCGCAACACATCAGCCAGACAGTCTTGCGCCAGCTCAAGCGTAATCGGACGCCCAACAAGTGACGCAAAAGCAAAGAGACGCGTCAATGCGCCCTCAAGCACACGAACGTTTGTGCTGATGCGGTGAGCCAGAAATTCCAGAACGCCAGCGTCAAGCTCGAGCTCGGGGTATTGGGCTTGCTGCACCTCAACCTTTGACTGCAAAATTCCAAGGCGAAGCTCGTAGTCAGTCGGATGCAGATCGACAACAAGACCACACTGCAAGCGGCTCTTGATCCGCTCCTCAAGGCCTTTGATCTCGCCTGGCGCGCGGTCTGCCGAAATAATAATTTGCTTATGCTGATCAACCAGCGCGTTGAACGTGTGGAAAAACTCTTCCTGCGTACTGTCTTTACCAGCGATAAACTGGACATCATCAACCATCAAAACGTCAACAGAGCGGAACAGCTCCTTGAAATCCATCATCTTGCGGTCGCGCAGTGCCTGCACAAAGCGATACATGAACTGTTCTGCCGAGAGATACACAACGTTCAGATCAGGGCGCGTGGTTTGAAGCTCCCAGGCTATGGCGTGCATAAGGTGTGTTTTACCGAGGCCAACACCACCGTAAAGAAACAGCGGGTTGAACGTAACAGGGCCACCTTCGGCGACACGCTTAGCTGCGGCATGAGCCAGCTCGTTGGGCTTACCAACAACAAAATTTGAGAATGTGAACTTAGGGTCAAGCGGGGCAGCGGCAACAATGCTATGCCGCTTCTCCGCGGGCTGTGGCGCAGCTTCGACCTCAGAGCCGTCACGCGTGCCCGCCCCTGAAGCTTGCAGCGCAGGCGCCTTGCCTGCAGGGACCATGAACCTGACACGCGACACATCGAGACCCATTCCCATCATTTGATAGAGAATTTGATCACCAAAGTTCTGCTGTACGTAGTTGCCGAGAAAAGTTGTTGGAACATTAAACGTCGCGACGCCCTTGGAGAGACCATCATACGCCAGGGGCTCAATCCAGCTTGCGTAATTGTTCTTACCAACTGCCTTAAGAAGGTTGCCTTGCAACGCGCCCCATTGTTCGTCCGTCATGTTTTTCCCGCTTCGTCTGTTGGGCTCAAAAACAGCCACATCTGATATTCACAAAAAATAAAACGCCCTTGCAGGCCCACACAATAACCACTCAATCTCAAGTTGAGACAAATCAAAGGTGACCAGCAAACGCCAGCTATCTTTTGATCTAAAACTGCAACCAATGGACATACGGCAGAAAATTAAGGCTTAGCGTAAAAACCAAGACCCACTTAACTGCATGTCCCCCCAAGGCGAGATGAATCGCTGAGGCTGAAATTAGCAACATGCACACAGCTGCCGCAACTTATCTTCACGCTTGACTCACGATTCCTCAGAAAAGAATCTCAGAGAGATAATGGAGCTGTTGAAAACACACGACAAAAGAAAAACGGCGCCCCTTTCGGAGCGCCGTTTCTCAGTCTGAATTGCGCCTATAGTTTAGGCGATAGCTTTGACACGTGATGTCAGGCGCGACATTTTACGCGCAGCTGTGTTCTTGTGGAAAACGCCTTTTGTGACACCACGCATAAGCTCGGGCTGAGCTGCGCGCAGAGCAGCCGTTGCCGCCTCTTTGTCACCAGAAGCAATCGCTTCTTCAACTTTGCGGAGATATGTGCGGATGCGTGAACGACGCGCTTTGTTAACAGCGAAGCGTGCTTCGTTCTGACGTGCGCGTTTTTTTGCTTGGGGCGTATTTGCCATGTGAGTGACCTCGGTTCGGTTATGTTGTTTCGTTTAAACGCGCTGCGCCCATAAGCCGACACCAAAGTGGTGATTCTAGCCAAAGCGGGCTGCACACGCATGTATTGAGAGGCCGTATAGGCGAGTTTGCCGAAAATGCAAACCCCTATATAACGGCCTCACACTCGGTTTATCGGTCGCGAAACTGCGGCTGCCGTTTCTCACTAAAGGCCGCCATGCCCTCTTTCTGGTCTTCCGTTGCAAAGAGTGAGTGAAACACGCGGCGTTCAAAGAGCAAGCCTTCGTTCAGCGTCGTCTCAAACGATCTGTTCGTGGCTTCTTTAATTGCCATGGCTGTGATCATGGACTTCTCCGCGATCTTCGCCGCCGCGCTCATCGCCTCTTCCATCAACTTTTTCGCTGGCACCACGCGGCTCACAAGACCTGCTCGCTCAGCTTCTTCGGCGTCCATAAAGCGACCCGTGAGGTTCATATCCATCGACTTCGCCTTGCCAACCGCACGCGTCAAACGCTGCGTGCCGCCCAGACCTGCCATGACACCAAGATTGATCTCGGGCTGTCCAAATTTGGCTGTGTCAGAGCAAATGATGAAGTCACACATCATGGCCAACTCGCAGCCGCCGCCCAGCGCATAGCCTGACACAGCAGCAAGGATCGGTTTGCGAATACGCCCGATCTCGTGGCTCTCTGGCGTAAACAGATCTTCGGTGAAAACATCCACAAAGCTCTTTTCACTCATCATTTTGATGTCAGCACCCGCCGCGAAAGCCTTTTCGCTGCCGGTGATGACAATGCAGCGCACCTTCTCGTTGGATTGGGCCTCTTTCAGCGCTTCAACCAGCTCTGTCAGCAGCTGTGCGTTCAGCGCATTGAGCGCATCGGGGCGGTTTAGGCGGATAAGGGCAATGTGGTCTTCCACATCGACGATGATCGTCTCAAAAGCCATGAGAATGTCGCTTTCGCTTGTTTCACTCAGAGCCAGTTGAATATCACTCCTGACGGTTGGTTCAAGCTATCTTTGACAGCTCGGGCAATAGAAGGTCGAACGCCCCGCTTGCACAATACGCGCAATCGTCGCGTTACAGTCAGGCGACTGGCACGGTGCGCCCTCGCGATCGTAAACAGAAAACTGATGCTGAAAATAACCAAGCTCCCCGCTGGCCTGCTTGAAATCGCGCAGAGATGACCCTCCCGCCGCAATCGCAGTTTGCAAAACATCCCGCACCGCGGGAACCACCTGCGCCAGCTTGGCACGGCTCACTTTTCCCGCTTGCTTGGTAGGTGAAATCCCAGTTTTATGAAGCACTTCGCAGACATAAATGTTCCCAAGCCCTGCAATAATCCTCTGATCGAGAAGCGCCGATTTCATGGGTGTCCGCCGCCCTGCCAGCGCAGTGACAAGATAACTTTCCGAAAACGCGTTGCCTAAAGGTTCAGGGCCCAGCTTGGCCAAAAGCGGGTGGCTCTCGGCCCCCGCTGTGGGCAGCAAGTCCATCGCACCGAAGCGCCGCGGATCATTAAACGCAATGCGCGCGCCACCTTTCATCCAGATGACGACATGGTCGTGCTTTTCCAACTGTGGATGCTCATGAACAAACTGCCCCATAGGATCACCAGAAACAGTCATCCGGCCCGACATTCCGAGGTGAACCAAAAGTGATTCCCCGCTGGCGAGGTCAGCGAGGATATATTTTGAGCGCCGCCGCAGCCTTAGCACTTTTTGCCCATTAAGCCGTTCCGCCATCCGCTCGGGAAAAGGCCAGCGCAGGTCAGGGCGGTTCACATCAACCCTGTCAATGCAGACACCCTCCATGGAGGGCGCGAGCCCACGCATCACGGTTTCAACCTCGGGAAGTTCTGGCATAGTTCGCTCGCTTTGCTGTTTCGTGCCATTTCAACGCATTGTGCGCACCACAGCAGCACTATATGAGAAGGGAGCGCAGCAAACGGCAAGGCCCATGGTAGATAAAACAACACATTTCGGATTTCAAACCGTCCCTGAGTCAGAGAAAGCTGGGCGCGTGCAGGGCATATTTGGGTCCGTCGCATCCAAATATGACGTGATGAACGACGCAATGAGCCTTGGTATCCACCGCATCTGGAAAGATGCGATGATGGACTGGCTCGCGCCCCGCAGCGGCCAGCGTCTTTTGGATGTTGCGGGTGGAACAGGTGACGTTTCCTTCCGCTTTCTAGCCCGTGCTGGCGCAGCCGAAGCCGTTGTCTGCGACCTTACCGAGCCAATGCTGATCGAAGGGCGCAAACGCGCTGAAGCCGCGCAAATGGCCGAGCAATTGAGCTGGGTCGTTGGCGACGCCATGGCACTGCCATTCCCGGACAACAGCTTTGATGTCTACACAATCTCTTTTGGAATTCGAAATGTAACCCGCCCTCAAGAAGCGCTGACCGAGGCTTACCGTGTCCTCAAGCCCGGGGGTCGGCTGATGGTTCTGGAATTCAGCCAAATTCCAAACGAAATGATGCAAAAGGTTTATGACCTTTATTCGTTCAATATCATCCCACAGCTCGGCCAAGCCATCGCCGGGGACAAAGACAGCTACCAATATCTCGTCGAATCTATCCGCCGCTTCCCAGATCAGGAGACGTTTCTCGAGATGATCAAAGGCGCAGGCTTTGAAAATACGCGTTACCGAAACCTGAGCTTGGGCATCGCTGCGCTTCATTCGGGCTGGAAAATTTGAAGGGCCCGCACAATATCTTCCGGATGATCCGGATGGGCGCGACTCTTGAACGCACAGGCGCCATGCCTGTTGTGTTGGACGCCTTCGACGCTCCGCGCCCGCTGCGCATTCTGGCGCGCACACTTGTGTGGCCATTCCAATGGCTCGGCAAGCGCGGCGACACTGAGCTGCCAGCGCCTGCGAGAGCCTTATCAGCCCTTGGGCCCGCCTACATCAAGTTCGGACAAGTTCTAAGCACGAGACCGGACCTTGTTGGCGGCGACCTCGCGCAGCAACTCCGCGTTTTACAAGACAAGCTGCCACCCTTCCCCAGCGATGCTGCAAAATCCATGATCCAAGCAGAACTTGGCCAGCCCGTAACAGCCCTATTTGATGACTTTAGCGAGCCTGTCGCAGCGGCTTCTATTGCACAAGTCCACAAAGCTACGCTCCGCGAGACAGGCGAAAACGTCGCCATTAAGGTGCTACGCCCTGGCATCGAGCGCGCCTTTCAGCGTGACATTGACGTGTTCTATTTTGTAGCCGGGTTTATCGAGATATTCAGCCCGGGGTCGCGCCGATTAAAGCCGCGGGACGTGATTGAGCACTTTGAAGGTGTCGTCAAAGGAGAGCTTGATCTCAGGTTGGAAAGTGCCTCTGCCAGCGAATTTGCAGCCAACACGGCCAGCGATGCAGGCTTTACGCTTCCCAAAATACTGTGGGAACACTCAAGCCGCCGCGTCATGACGATGAGCTGGGCAGATGGGGTTCCACTCGGCGATAACGATGCGATTGATGCGCTTGGCCTTGACCGAAATGAACTCGGAACGCGGGTGCTGCAACTCTTTTTAAGCCACGCCCTGCGCGATGGTTTTTTCCATGCCGACATGCATCAAGGCAACCTCAAGGTTGCTCACAACGGCGATATTATCGCGTTTGATTTTGGCATCATGGGGCATATCGACGAGTATACTCGCCGCGTCTATGCGGAGATTTTGTATGGCTTCATCAAGCGCGATTACCAACGCGTTGCAGAAGTCCACTTTGAGGCGGGCTATGTCCCCGCCGATCAGGATGTTGACGCTTTTGCACGCGCACTCAGAGCCGTTGGAGAGCCGATTTTCGGAATGGACGCTTCGCGCATCTCGATGGGAAAATTGCTCAGCTATCTCTTTGAAGTGACCGAACGATTTGGCATGGAAACGCGCACAGAGCTGATCCTTCTGCAGCGAACGATGGTTGTCGTCGAAGGCGTTGCCCGCAGCCTCAGCCCACAGCTCAATATCTGGAACGTTGCACACCCAATTGTTGAGGCCTACATCAAGCAGTCTCTGGGGCCACGCGCTCTTGCTGGTGACTTGATCAAGACGCTGCAGGTGGTTGCACGTTTTGGACCAAGGCTACCGCGACTGGTCGAAAATGCCTTATCTGCACAAGCCGCAGAGCGGCAACAACCAGACTCCAGCACCAAACCACTGAGCTATGTAGCAGCAGCCCTTGTGGGCGCTGGTATAACTGCGCTCGGGTTTTTCGTCTTGGCAGGCTGAGACGAATATGCAGCAACAGATCCAAATCGCGAGGCTTTAGCCTATCAAAGGAAAGCTGTTTCGATTAGCCTATTGAAAATGTTTACAAGGTACACGCTCGGTATGCGCATATCATATTTTCTGTCTGGTCTCGTAGCCGTTGCGCTAACGCCTGCAACCCTAACCGCCGAAACGCAGACAACCCGCTGGGTAAACATGTATGGTCTGTCTGGCGGCTTGTTGGATATGCCGACCGCTGAAGTTGCGGCCGATGGCCAGCTGACAACGAGCATCTCGCACTTTGCAGGTACAACCAAAACAAACCTAGCCTTCCAACTCACCCCGCGGCTGTCTGGCGTCTTCCGCTACTCGGCCCTCAAGGGGTTTGATGTTCCTGGCTACACGCTCTCATCCTACTACGACCGTAGTTTTGATCTTCACTACCAGATCATGGATGAGGGCGAATATCGGCCTGCACTGGCTGTGGGACTGCGCGACCTGCTTGGCACTGGGCTCTATGGCGGCGAGTATGTTGTTGCGACAAAATCGCTTGGCCCAAAACTGCGCCTTACCGGCGGCGTGGGCTGGGGGCGACTTGGTAGCCACGACAGCTTTGCAACTGTCGGTACGCGGCCAACAGAGCTTCTCGGCGGCGGCGGTATCCCCAACTATGACAGGTGGTTTCGTGGTCCGATGGCCGCTTTTGCGGGCGTGAGTTATCAGCACAATGACCGGCTTAGCTTTGCACTCGAGTACTCATCCGACGCTTATTTGCGTGAAGACGGTGATCTGTTTGATGTAAAATCGCCTCTCAATCTAGGCATAAACTACAAGCTCAACAACACCGTACAGCTAGGTGCGTCCTACATGTATGGTAGTGAATTCGGCATCAATGTTGCTGTCGCGCTCAATCCGAAAAACTCGCCCGTGCTGGGCGGCAACGACACTGCGCCGCAACCTGTAGCTTTGCGAGATAACCGCAGCATACGTGACCTTGGCTGGGCTGAAGAAGACGCAAAAAAATCACAAATTTCTAGCGCGCTTAAAACAGCGCTGGCCCGTGAGGGTATTGTACTCGAAGGCGTAAACATCAGCGCCAATTCAGCTGAAGTGCTCATTCGAAACGAGCGGTTTGACATTGAAAGCCAGGCTATAGGCCGCACGATGCGGATTATGAGCCGTATTCTGCCAAGCTCAGTCGAAACGCTCAAAGTGACACACTCAAATCGAGGGGTTCCCGCAGGTTCAGCCACACTTTCTCGCTCCGATCTTGAGGCGTTGGAAAATGCTCCCTCGTCGGCCGTTCTTGCGCGCACGCGTTTCACAGCAAATAGCCGAGCGCGTGACTTTGAAGTGCTAAAGAGCAGCTACCCACGCCTAGAGTGGAAGCTTGGGCCCATGGTTAAACTGAGCGTCTTCGACCCCGACAGCCCCGTAAGAGCTGACCTATTGGCAAACCTTGAAGGCCAGTACCACATTGCCCCCGGCTGGATCGCATCAGGTGCTTTTACATACAAACTAGCTGGCAACCTTGATGGCATTTCAGACAATCGGACAGGCTTCGTTGCCGTCAATCCAGCTTATCCAGTCAGATCGGATGCCCGCAGATACGCCGAAGGTAACGGCCCAAAGATAGACCATCTTACCATCGCAAAATACGGCCGCCTGAGTGATGACCTCTACGGGCGCATGACTCTTGGCTACCTTGAGCAAATGTATGCAGGTGTTTCTGGCGAAGTTCTTTGGAAACCCACCAACAGCCGCCTCGCCCTTGGTGGCGAGCTCAACTACGTCGCGCAACGAAACTTCAGCCAAGGCTTTGGTCTGCAAGACTACAAAATCGCGACAGGTCATCTCTCCGCCTATTATGATCTTGGGAACGGATTTCACACTCAAGTCGATGCTGGCCGCTACCTTGCAGGTGACTGGGGCGTGACAGCCGCACTCGATCGCGAGTTTGGTAACGGATGGCGCGTCGGAGCCTATATTACAAAAACAGATCTCTCCTCTGAGAGCTTTGGCGAGGGTTCCTTCGACAAAGGCATCCGCATCACACTCCCAATGAGTTGGGCTTTAGGAAATTCAACACAACGCACTTCAGAAACGACAATCCAGTCTCTCAATCGAGACGGTGGTGCTCGGCTGACTGTGAACGGGCGGCTCTATGACAAAGTGCGCAGCACCCACGGCGCGGAGATGGCAAAAACATGGGGGCGGTTCTGGAGATGAACTCACACATAAAACTTAAGGTGCTTTGCGTCATTGTTGCGATTGGTGTTTCCGCTTGCGGCAATCAGCCAGATCAAGGTGGCGTGTCCAAAGCCATTCAACAGGTTGTTTTAAAGAAAAAGAGCCCCGCACCTGAAATGCCCACCGCCGACGGGCTTCAAAAAACAATCAAAGAAGCTCTGAGTAATACAGATCGTCGACTTGCTATTGCTGTCGTTGAGAGCAGAAACAGCTTCACTTTTTTGACCGAGATCGCCACGAACGGTAGCTTCAGCACTTGGGGCTCGCCAGACCGCCGGACCATTACTGAACGCCAAGGTCTTATTACTGCCAGCCGAGGCCTTGGAGCAGACCTTATGTCAGCCGATGTCTCCGATAGCCTTAGACTTGTTCGCACTCGCAAGGCAGGACAAGCATCACGCAAGCATATCTATCTGGACGGCCAAAACAAAGAAGTTGAAACCCGCTTTACCTGTACAATAGCCACGACTGGCCAACAAAGAATCGCAATTGGTGAAATCTCGACAACTGTGACAACGGTAGCAGAGCGCTGCAAAGGCGGCAGCGCATCTTTTGAAAACACATATCAGGTCGCACCATCAGGCCAGGTTGTGCAATCACGGCAATGGCTTGGCCCCGTAAACGGCTTTCTCACAGTACAAAAATTACGTTAACTCCGCAGACCGATAATATCAGACGGACGAACAGCTTGGCCACCAGCCAGCAGTAAGACAATTTGTCCCTCTATCATCTGAGCTTCTTCGACGCGCTGATATGTTTCTACAGGCGAAACACCCAGAGTGTTACCATCAGAATAGTTTTCAATTTCAAATCGATAACTTCCTTGGGAAAAGGGTGCACCCGACTGAGAGACGCCCGCCCAATCCATAGGCGCTCCGTCAAGCGCGATCTGGCTGCGCTGAACTTCTGCTCCCGCATCATCATAGACCACTAGATAGGCTTCATCAGCGATACGCGATGGCATTGGGTAAAGCGTGACGGGCGAGCCGTCAAAGTAAACAGGCGCTTCGCTGCGAGCATCCATACCAACCCAGCTTGAGAGCTGCGCCAAGTTAGATGAGCCCATTTGCTCGGCCAAGCCAGCAAGAAGATCGTTCGTCAAAACTTGCTGTTCCACAGAAGAAAAACTCGCAAGCTGTGATGCATACTCAGCCGAATCCATTGGGTTCAATGGGTCTTGGTTCTGTGCTTGAGTCGTCAGCATTTCGATAAACGTCTGAAAGTCTGAGTTAAGAGCCGTTTTCGCTTGCGTGGTCGCTGCCACTTGAGATGTCGCAGGCAAAGCAGAAGAGATTTGTGTCATCTGTAGTCCTTTCAAATTCTAATATCGAGACGTGCGTCAGGGTTTCCCCACTCGTAGCGCCTCACATCAACTTGAGGCATCGGGCCATCAGGTGGTGCCTCACCAGGCTCCGCAAAGTTGTCATCTGGCTGAGAACCCGTTGACCCTTGCTCAAAAGAAAACGTCGAAGAGCCGAAACCCTCAGCCGCAAATTCACGCGTCAGGATTTCAACATGCCTGCGCATTGCGTCTAGCGTTTCAGGGCGATCTGCAAATACTTGGACAAACATCTGGCCGTCTGCCGGGCTCATCACAAAGCGCAGGCGCCCAAGATCTTTTGGGTGCAACTGTAGCTCAATCTCTCGCTGCTGCTTTGCTGCCATTCCCTCGAGAGCCTCTCTGACTATAAGCACAGCCTTTTCTGCATTCACAGCAGGTGCCTGTGGCAAATCCAGGCGCGCAGCCTGCAGGTCAGGCCTAGTACTTTGGACAGGGGCGAAGACTTCGCCGAAAGACCTCTCGCTGCCCCCCTCTTGCGAAAGCTCTGGTTGGAGATTGGCCGCCACCGTTGTGGCACTTACAAGTTGTGGTGGGCTGCTCACAAATGGAGCCGTCAGGCTCGGTGCCAGTTCCTTGGTCACGCCGCCCTCACCCACAGACGTGCGCGCATCCTGGGGCAACAACTGAAAAGCTAATTCTGGTTTCAGGTTATCTCTAATCCGCCCTTGATCCACAGCAGGGTCTATGACGGCCCTTTCAAGCTTATGGCCCTGAGGTGCTGAAACATCGGCCTGCATTGGCTGAAATTCTACTAAGCGAGGGCCCTCGCCTCTATAGCCCTTTATCTCATGCTGCTGCGCCCGCTCTGGTATGAGTTGGTTCTGAATGAATTGCGTTTGACCCAGTACGCCTGCAAACGTCTCTGAAGCCGGCTGTGGGATAGCCTTGAGCAGCGCTGTGTTTTCGGCTGCTATTGCCTGTGGCAAAACAACAGGATCAGGCGAACTTGGTGAGATTGTTCCTGCCGGAACAACATCGCGTATGGCGTTTTGAATTGACTGCAACGCCGGGTCCTGAGGGCGCACGGCAGAGCCTTTAAAAACGCCAACCGTCGCATGAAATACTTGCTCACTACTCGTTTGGGTTGCCACCTGAAGCACCCCTTTTGACAGGTCTGCAGCCTGCGGGCGCTCTTCAGCGCTGGCCTCCAGTCGCATGGAGGGAAAGAGCCCAGCCTGCTCTTGAGCCGAAAACACCAAGTCATCAGACATCGTCAAATCGTACGACGAGGCCTCAATGCTAGCAGGCATCGGCTCCAGCACGCGACGAGCTGTATCGACCGCCACGTGGGGTGATTTCTCAAGCAAAGGATCACTGGGAAGTGTCGCCGCAATAGACCTCTTCTCGACTTCAGGCTGCTGCGGTGCCAAAGGATTACTTGCGTCCAATGGCTCCAAACTTGGTAATTTCCCAAGCTCAACAACCGGAACATCGATCTTGGGCACAGCAGGTATCCCCGCATCAACACCTTTTGACTCTGAGTTTTGCAAGGTGGGCTGCAGTTCATCTTCAGAGCCGTCTGGCAGGCTGCCCTCATCAATCAGTGCTGCTGGCTTCGCGTCCTCCTCACGCACCATCAGCGTAAAGACATCTCCAAAAATCGCAGACTGCTGAACAGCTTTTGTAAGATCCGCTTTCGCATCCAGTAACAAATTATCACCTTGCACTGACTGTGAAGGCGTCGCGTGCAGAAACTGAAATATCATACCAACCTCGGGAGTTCTTCCAACACGGAGAGCATCACAGAAGTCGGTTACCACATCTTTACCGTTTCATGTGCACAAGGAAAATAATCCAAATAATTGAAAGCAAATCAGCAATGAATTTGAACATGCCTCCCACAGCGGGCCCAACACTGCAGGACACCAAAGCGCAACAAAACGCGCAGCTTCGCCAAGTTGCGAAAGATCTAGAAGCGAGCTTTCTCGCCGAGATGCTAAAGGGAGCGGGTTTTGGAAAAGCCCGAGAAAGCATGGGGGGCGGTGCTGGCGAGGAACACTTTGGCTCGTTCATGGTTGACGCTCACGCAAAAAGCCTTGTGCAGCGCGGCGGCATTGGCCTTGCAGAAACGATTTTTGAAGCATTGAAGGAAAAGCAAAATGAGCACCTCAAGACAGAATAACCTCGTAAGCCAGATCGAAACACTGCTCGAAAAAGAACACAAAGCGTTGGTGAGCGGCGAGCTTGATACACTGGTCAAATTGACAGATCAAAAGCAAAAGCTGATCGATGCACTGAGTGCAGCCCCTCTCGAAAACCTCACATCCCTGCAGACGCTACAAGCTAAAGCTCTGCGCAATCAAGCTATGCTCGACAGCGCCACACGCGGGATCAAGACAGTCGCCAACCGTCTGTCTACTTTGCAAAAAGTGCGCCGCAGTCTAGAGACCTATGATGCTCAAGGCCAAAAAAGAACCATCCGCAGCGCCTCCAATGCAACATTGGAAAAGCGCGCTTAGACGTTTGTTCCACACTGACAAACCGAGGCATTTTGTCTCAAATCCAGAAGAGTTCGAGCTCAGCTGTTAAGACTATATTAGGAGCGCAAACCCCATGTTGAGCAGGCACCCAGCATCGGGTGGCGCAGCCGAGCCAAATCAAAATGCTGCACACGTCAGAATGACATAGTCCGCCCCAGCCGGGGTCATTTTAAGCTGGCGCAAAGCGCCTCGTGTCAAAAGGAAATCTACTCATGTCAAGTATTCTGACAAACAACAGCGCAATGGTTGCCCTTCAAACCCTGAAGTCAATCAACACCGATCTCAGCAAAACCCAGAACATGATCTCAACGGGTAAAAGCGTAGAATCATCAAAAGACAATGCCGCAACGTGGTCGATCTCGAAGGTCATGGAAAGCGACGTCAAAGGCTTCAAGGCAATCTCTGACAATCTGGCGCTAGGGGAATCAACAGTTGCCGTTGCCCGAAATGCCGCTGAAACTGTCACCGACCTGCTGATTGATATGAAAGACAAAATCATCAGCGCCCAAGGCGACAACATGGATCGCAGCAAGCTAAACGACGAAGTTCAGGCCCTGATTGGCCAAGTGAAATCAGTTGTCGGTGCGGCCCAATTCAACGGCATGAACCTAGTCAATGGCTCCCAGACAGACTTCAATTCCGACGGAAACGCAGGCGTTGATATCCTTTCCTCATTGGACCGAGGCGCAAACGGTGCTGTGACTGTATCTAACATTGGCGTAGATTCCCAGAATCTGTCGACAACATCAGGCACGGCCCTTACGGCGATGGCTGCTGACGTAACAACCCTGGCTGCAAACAGCGGCGCGGACATGGTAACAGTCACGCTGGGAGACGAGTTCCTCACGGCAGCAGGTGCTGCAACAGGTGCAGTTGCGCTTGATGCAGGCACAGCAGGTGTTGATCTAACAGACACGGTAGGGCTGGTTGAGGGCGATGTTATGCGCCTGAAAATTGGCGATGTTGAAGGGAGCTATACCGTCAGAGCCGGTGACAACAATGACGCTGTCTTTGCTGGATTGAAAAATGGCCTCCTGCAAGCTGGTATAGACGAAAGTAAATTCGCGATTGTCATTGTACCTGATACCAGTATCACCGTCGAGAACCTGACAAACCAAGCAGGTGTCGCGGTCAGCCTCACCCAGGAGCGTGGAACGGGTGCTCTAGCCCAGCTTGAAACAATGGATATTTCATCCGCTTCAGGCGCTGACACTGCGCGAAGCCAGATTGAAGGTATGATCCAAGCCTCGATCGATTCTGCTGCATCTTTCGGTTCGGTCGAGACTCGCATTGGGATCCAGTCACAATTTGTATCGGATCTCTCCGACTCTCTTAAAACAGGGATTGGGGCCATGGTCGACGCCGATATGGAAGAGGCGTCAGCTCGCCTTCAGGCACTGCAGGTTCAGCAACAGCTGGGTGTACAAGCCCTCTCGATTGCAAACCAGGCGCCCCAGGCACTGCTCTCGCTCTTCCGCTAAGCACACTGAGTTTGGGGCGCGTGCTATAACGCGCCCCATCTTTTCCGCACGCGGCACCTCAGCCACCAAATCCCCCAAGAGGCTTAGCAATGAACGTCCAATCCCTAGCACGAGCCGCCTATTCCCAGCATGGCGCACCAACAAGAACAGATCGCGGCACCGAATACGAAGTCTTCGCCCGAGTAACCAATGCACTGCGGAGCGCAGCTGCCAAAGGTACGCAGGGGTTCCCGGAACTGGCAGACGCTATTCACAGAAACCGCAAGCTTTGGACACTGCTTGCCACAGATGTGGCCAGCCAAGACAATGGGCTGACACAAGAACTGCGCGCACGCATCTTCTACCTCGCAGAGTTCACACAAGACTACTCTCCAAAGGTGCTTCGCCAAGGCGCAAGTATTGCACCTCTGCTAGAAATCAACGCTTCCATCATGCGCGGCTTGACTGCTGGAGGTTCAAAATGAGCGGACTTATCCTTAAGCTGGGGCCAAGAGAACGTGTCCTCATCAACGGCGCAGTTATCGAAAACGGCGACAAGCGTTCGCGCCTTGCAATAAAAACACCAGGCGCGAACATCCTTCGCCTCAAGGATGCTATTCACCCTGAAGAAGCCAATACCCCTGTACGACGTACATGCTATGCCACTCAGCTCCTCCTCTCTGGAGATTCTGAAGTTGAGCCGACCAAACGCCAAGTCTTGTGCCGAATTGAAGAGCTTAGCCGTATTCTAACCGATCACGACAGCCGCTCTTTGCTTGATGCCGCGACAACTGCGATCCGTGATGAGCAGTACTACCGAGCGCTTAAAGCCTTGCGCACACTTCTACCGCGCGAGGAACGACTTCTGGCCGCGAGGCTACAATGAGCTTCCAGCCCCTCCTTCCCACGTCAGGGTTAGCTGGCTGGCGTTTCTTGCAGAACACAATGACGCGCCAGACTGAAGCATATGAGGCTTCTCCTCCGATTCAGCGGGCGACCGACTATTTCAAAGAAAATATCGCCAATATAAAAACAGCCAGCGATCTTGTATCTGACAGGCGTCTACTTGAAGTGGCTCTCGGAGCTTTTGGTTTGTCTGATGATATCGGCAACAAATACTTCATCGAGAAAGTCCTGAGCGAAGGTACATCAGTCGATGGATCGTTGGCGAACAAGCTCGCCGATAAAAGCTACGCCGCCTTCGCAGATGCGTTTCGCTTCGACACAAACCCGCAAACAGCCATACCGGGCTTTGCTGAGGAGATCGTCAACCTATTTGAGCAGCGCGCCTTTGAGGTAGCTGTAGGCGAACAGAATGAAACATTTCGTTTCGGGCTGAACCTTGAGCGCGAGCTGCCAGACATCGCGGCAAAGGACAGCACCAACAATTCCAAATGGTTTGCTGTTATGGGCAATTCAGCCTTGCGTGAAGTTTTCCAAACAGCCTTCGGCCTGCCCGACGAATTTGGACAGGTTGGAATCGACCAGCAGCTAGAAGTTTTTAAAGAGACGGCTTTCCGTCGTTTCGGCACTGACGACCTCACCGATTTCGCTAGCCCCGAAAAGCTGGAGGAGCTGACGCAGCTCTATTTCCTGCAAGATCAAATCAAGCAGTCCGCGTCTCTTGGATCGGGCTCTATCGCATTGAGTCTTTTGCAAAGTGCACCATCGCTCTACGGTAACTAACTTACCTTTACTGCGGCGTTGGCAATCGACGCATCCCGTCATGTCCTACCCTGGCTGCTTGCCCCTGGACTGAGCCGTTTGCCTTTCTCAGTATAAGCTTCAACTTGTCAAAGCTTTGACGGACGCCTTGTTCTTGGGTCATTGCAAGAAATGCGTCTATTTCAGGCCAAGCGGCAATCGCCCGATCAAGGGCCTCATTGCGGCCAACCTCATAGAGTCCGGCGTCAATCATAACTTCCGATTTCTCGTACAGATTCAGTATTTGACGAACTTGGTCGATCAACTGATTTTCTGCAACATCTGCAGCAGCGGGCAGACTCCGCGAAATCGACCTTAGCAAGTTTACAGCCGGATACCTGCCCCGCTCCGCAATCGCGCGATCGAGCACAAT
This sequence comes from Lentibacter sp., assembly GCF_965658795.1. Taxonomy (NCBI): domain Bacteria; kingdom Pseudomonadati; phylum Pseudomonadota; class Alphaproteobacteria; order Rhodobacterales; family Roseobacteraceae; genus Lentibacter; species Lentibacter sp. Next base: position 90,712 of record NZ_CBFHTG010000008.1, read on the forward strand.
ATGCCCATCCAGCACGCCTCTTAGGATGTCCGAAACCGGTTCATCCATATCCGACCCTGCCACCAAGACAGAGAACACTGCTGTTATCGCCCCCGAAGTTGTACGCCCAGGGCCGGCACGTTCACAAAGGCTCATCAATTGATGGGACAAAGACGGCGGATACCCCCGCATGGTTGGCAGCTCGCCCGTAGCAACAGCCACCTCGCGATGCGCTTCCGCAAATCGTGTGACCGAATCTGCGAGCAAGAGAACATGCTTACCCTGATCGCGAAAATACTCCGCAACCGCCATCGCGCTCCAAGCACAACGCCGGCGCAAAAGCGGTGACTGATCTGCCGTCGCCGCCACAATCACGGTGCGAGCCAGCCCCTCTGGGCCAAGAACATTCTGCACAAACTCTGCAAGCTCACGGCCGCGTTCGCCAATCAATGCCAAAACAACCACATCGGCTTCGACACCCGTCGCAAACTTGGCAAGTAAGCTCGACTTACCAACACCCGAGCCAGCAAAAAGCCCGATCCTCTGCCCCTTAGCCAAGGGCAAGAGCGTGTTGAAAGTGGCCATACCTGTCTCCAAGCGCCCCCCAAGCAAAGTGCGCTGCGCAGGCGAAATGGGCGCTGCTTTCAAAGACATCTGCAACCCACCAACAGGCAAAGCACGGCCATCCAAAGGCCGTCCCATCGGATCAATAATGCGCCCGATCCATGCGTCATTTGGCGCAATAGTCGCTCCAGCGCAGAGCACAACACGATCACCAAGCGCGACACCATCGGGTGAGCTCTCAGGTAGAACAATCATTTTATCTTCAAGGAGTCGCAAGACCTCTCCAATCATGACCACACCATCACGAAGCTGAATTTCAACTTGGTCACCTTGCCCTGAGAAAGCCTGTAGGCCCTTCACCTGAACCAATCCGTTTTCCACCCCGCTCACGCGACCAATCCACTGCGCCATGTCCAGCTTGGAAATTGATTTCATGATCTGTTGAAATCCTGCTTCGCCCATATCCCGTTCCTCAAAAAAATTCATGCTGAACAATTTATAAAGGAATCAGGGTTAAGCCTTGATTGAAACCAATCGAGGGAGAAGCCCCGATGCTTGAAAAAATCACCGTTTTCAAAACGGCCTACGCAATGGCACGCCACGCGGGCGCTCGCCAAGCTGTCTTGGCAGAGAATATCGCCAATGCAGATACACCTGGCTACCGCGCCAAAGATCTCGCCCCCTTCAGTACTGGCGTCTCTTCCAAAGATGCAGCCACGAATATGATTGCGACACGCGCGACACATCTTGGCGGATCCAACACTGCAGCGCCCTTGGCGATTGCAGAAGTACGCAACCGAGCAACTGACCCAAACAAGAATAGCATTTCGTTGCAGGAAGAGATGCTCAACGCAGTCGAGGCAAAGCGTCAACATGATCGCGCACTCGCAATCTACAAAAGCGGCATGCGCATACTGCGCAGTAGCCTTGGCGGAAGGTGAGATAACCTATGAATGATTTCTCTAAAGCGCTCGACGTCACAGTCAGCGGGCTAAAAGCCCAATCACAGCGCCTGCGTCACGTGTCAGAAAACATAGCAAACAGTGACACCCCGGGATACCGGCGCAAGACAGTCAGCTTTGAAAGCGAGTATCAAGCTGGTTCTGGCGTGAGCCGCGTTGAAACAGGTCGCGTGCGCCTTGACCAAACCGAGCTGGAACGGGTCTTTGACCCCTCTCATCCGCTTGCTGACGAAAGTGGTCACTACCAGGGCTCAAACGTGAATCTTCTCATCGAAGTCGCAGACGCCCGCGAAGCCCAGCGTAGCTATGAAGCGAACCTCAAGATGTTCGAGCAAGCGCGTCAAATGTCATCAGACCTTATGTCACTCTTACAAAAGTAAAGGAGATCCAGAATGGATATTCGTGCCCTAAACGCCTCTCAAAAATATTCGGCTCTGCGTGAAGCAACACAGCCAGCAATCGCTGCAACCGATGGTGCCAAATTTGCCGGTCAAGTTGCCGATGATTTTGCTGCAACGCTCAAGCAAGGCGAAGACATGTCTATGGCCGCCATGTCAGGCGATGCTGATCCGCATGCACTTGTTCAGGCCCTTGCTCAAACCGAGCTCGCAGTTGAAGCCGCAGTCAGCGTACGCAACAAGGTTGTTGAGGCGTATCAAGAAATTCTACGGATGCCTGTCTAAAAATGGATGAGGCAATTTTCTTTGACACGATGCGCCAAGGGCTCTGGGTGGCAGTTGCCATTTCGACGCCACTCCTCGTTGTCGCACTTGCAACAGGTCTTATAATCGGCCTGTTTCAAGCGCTGACCTCAATTCAGGAAATGACGCTCACGTTTGTGCCAAAGCTCGCAGCGATGCTGGCCGTATTTTGGATCTCAATGGGATTCATGGCTCAGTCAATTGTCTCTTTCTTTCACGACAAAATCATCCCTCTCATTGTTGGAGTTTGACCTTTGGATAATACAAGCTACACGACACTCACTCGCCAATCTGGATTGATGCGCGAAATGCGGGTCATCGCCAACAATATTGCGAACTCGGCAACAACAGGTTTTCGACAAGAGGGCATAATCTTCTCAGAATATGTCTCTGGCACTGGCAACGGCCCGTCTGTCTCAATGGCTTTAGGAAATGTGCGCAACACGTCGATGGAGCAAGGCACCCTCACAAGCACGGGTGGGCGCTTTGATTTCGCGATTGAAGGGGACGGCTTCTTTCAAGTTGAAACAGCTGACGGCCCTCGGCTTACAAGGTCTGGTGCCTTCACGCCAAACGCAGAGGGTGAATTGGTCACCCACGCGGGCAATCGTGTCCTCGATGTTGGGGGCGCACCCATTTTCATCCCTCCTGATGCTGCAAATATGTCTGTCGGCAACGATGGAACATTAAGCTCTGATGGCCTCCCCTTGGCACAGCTTGGCCTCCTAAAACCCGCCGAAGGCACTCAACTTATTCGTGAGGACGGGGTCATGTTCCGGGCCGAAGGCGAACTGGAGCCAGCCGAGCAGGCATCCGTCCTTCAGGGCTTTCTTGAAAGCTCCAACGTAAACGCAATCGGACAGGTTGCACGTATGATCGAAGTCCAGCGCGCCTATGAGCTAGGCCAGAGCTTTGCCGAAAACGAAAACGAGCGCCTCAAAAATGCAACAACAGCATTCTTCAAGTAACCTCAGGAGAAACACATGCGAGCTCTAAAAATTGCAGCCACCGGTATGAGCGCCCAACAACTACGCGTCGAGACCATATCAAACAACTTAGCGAACATGTCGACGACCGGATACAATCCGCGCAGGGCGGAGTTTGCCGACCTGCATTACCAACAAGCAACAAAGCCGGGAACCATCAACGCCGCCGATGGAACAGTTCTGCCAACAGGCGTTCAGCTCGGCCTCGGCGTACGCCCTACAGCTGTTTCGGTACACCTGTCTCAAGGCTCTCTATCAGCGACGGGAGGCGACCTGGATGTTGCAATCGACGGCATGGGCTACTTAGAGGTTACGCTCCCGTCAGGCGAGGCGGCCTATACCAGAGATGGTGGCCTTAAACGCACAGGTGAGGGCCTGATCGTAACCTCAGATGGCTTCCCCGTTGCGCCTCAAATTACCATTCCAGCGGATGCGCGGAGCATCTCAATCAACGCAGATGGTGAGGTCTATGCCTACTTCTCAGGCGAGACAGAAGGCCAGCTCCTTGGACAGTTCTCGCTTGTTGGCTTCAACAATGCCAAGGGTCTTGAGGCGCTTGGGGCAAACCTGTTTTCAGAAACAGAGGCTTCGGGTGCACCACTTGTTACAACCGCTGGGCAAGATGGTCTCGGCACTCTTCGACAGGGTTACCTGGAAGACAGCTCCGTTGATGCCGTGCGTGAAATTACTGAACTGATTGAAGCACAGCGTGGATATGAAATGAATGCAAAAGTGATATCTGCAGCAGACCAAATGATGAGCGCTACGGCGCAGGTTCGCTAATGCGCCCTATAATTTCATGCCTCATTTGGGTTCTCGCCACACCGGCCTTGGCTGATGTTATCGTGCCAATACATACCATCAGGCCAAAGGCAGTGCTCACAGAGAGTGACCTGCAGATCCGCCCTGCAAACGTGACAGGGACTCTGAATAACCTGGCCGATGTCGTCGGAATGGAAGCACGGATCTCGCTCTACGCAGGCCGCCCAATACGCGCGACAGATTTACGCCCACCCGCTGTGATCGACCGAAATCAAATCGTCCCACTAAGCTATCAGAGCGGGACTCTCACTATCATGACTGAGGCCCGCGCCCTTGACCGCGCAGCACCAGGCGAAACCATCAAGGCGATGAACCTATCTTCCAGAACCACTGTGCATGCACTTGTGCTGCCTGATGGCACCCTCACAGTCAGACCCTGACGGAGCAACTTATGAGCTTTCGACACCTATATCTTCCCTGCCTTTTCCTCGCCGCAAGCGCTTGCGGGCGCTCCGATCATATTGGAAAACCACCAAGCTTCACCGAAAGCAAAGGTACGCCTGAACACATCGCAATGATGGCCCCCCCACTGCCCGAAAGTGTTTTTGAAACAGCGCCTGAAACAAAGGCATCCCTCTGGAGCAAAAGCCGTAACTCGTTGCTGGGGGATCGGCGGGCTATGGAACAAGGCGATATCTTAACAGTTGTGATTGAGATCGACGAGAAAGCCGAAATCTCGAACAAAACATCGCGATCAAGATCAGGGTCTGAAAGCATGTCAGTGCCTGGCCTTCTCGGGATACCGCAGCGGCTGAACGAAAAGTTGCCCGACGGTGCATCCATGGAGGAAGCTGTCTCAATCAATTCAAGCTCGAACTCAAGCGGCGACGGAGCGGTAAGGCGCAACGAAAAGCTCACATTGAGAGTAGCCGCGACCGTGACAGAGGTCTTGCCAAACGGTGTCTTATTTCTATCTGGTTCACAGGAAGTTCGTGTAAATTTTGAAATGCGAGAGCTTTTACTCAGCGGGTTTGTCCGGCCTGCCGACATAAGCCGCCAAAACGAAATCACCTACGACAAAATAGCATCCGCACGCATATCTTACGGCGGCCGGGGACAGATCTCCGACATGCAACAGCCTCGCATTGGCCAGCAAATCGCCGATGCCATATTGCCATTCTAACTTCAGACCTGAAATTCTAAGGAACACACAGTCATGGGAAAAATTCTGCCGATTATTCTGGCTCTTATCGGTGTGGGGGCCGGTGTTGGCGCTGGATTTTTCTTGCGCCCGGAACCCGCGCTAGAGGATACCGCTCTTGGGCCCTGCGGCGACATGCAGACACACGAAGAAGAGGCACATGAGTCTAGCGAGGAAGACGAGGTTTCTACACTGGAGTATGTCAAACTCAACAATCAGTTTGTCATTCCAGTGGTTGATGACGCACGGGTCGCAGCGCTTGTGGTGGTGTCGCTGACTGTAGAAGTAAGGCAAGGCCGAAAGGAAGATGTGTACCTAAGGGAACCGAAGCTACGCGACGCCTTTTTACAAGTTTTCTTTGATCACGCAAACTCAGGCGGCTTCAAAGGTGCGTTCACGAACTCAAGCAACATGGATGTCTTACGCAAGGCCCTTTTGGAAACCGCAAACGATACTGCCAAAGGACTGATCTCTGATGTCTTGATCATGGATATCGCAAGGCAAGACGTTTAACGTTAAACCAAGCTTAGGACTTTTTTTCAAACTCCTGCGCCAATAAGAGCGCGTTTAGCTTGCCTTCTGCTTTGCGGCGGTTGGTGAGCTCTTCAGTCTTCTGCTTTTTCATAAGAACGGCCTCAAAGGCCTTGGCCTTGCCATTTGCCTTACGCAGACGCTCACCAGCTTCTTCTCGCTTGGCATATAGGAGCGCAAGTTCCGACATAATTGTCGTCCGCCGTCTCTCAACCCAGTGGCGCCACAATACATCAGCACCGAGCGTTCTATACTTCACGTCTTCGACCTCTGAGGGCTGGTTTAACTGCTCTAAAACCCGTGTGGTTTGCGCAATCCGTTCACAGACCTCACGAAAAAAGACCTGTGCCTCGTCACACCGTGCCTGGAGGACACTCAATAACTGTTGGTTCTGGATGTTCTCAGAAACCATGGGACATCTTCGCCTTAATTTGATCCGCAAATCGAATGGCCGCAGCAACAGCTTTGAAGTGCTCAGCCTGAATCTCCTGATCAATGTGTGTGGTTGCATAAAGCGCACGTGCAGTTGGCGGATCTCGATGGATTGGAATGCCGTGTTCCCGAGCAATTTCTTTAATCATTTGAGCAGTCTCATCCACCCCTTTCGCAACACAAACTGGCGCCGCACCGGGCAAGCGGCTCCACGCCAGCGCCACAGCGTAGTGCTCAGGGTTTACCACGATCACAGTTGCTTCAGGCACGCGAGCCGCCATTTGATTCATTGCGATTTCTTGCGCTTTTTGCCGCCGTGCACCTTTCATATGCGGGTCACCTTCAGCTTCTTTTTGCTCATCTCGCAAGTCTTTGTCAGACATGCGGTTCTTGCGAAGGTGCTCATTATACTGCCAAAGATAGTCCACCGCTCCAATTGCAAGGGCGACCAGAAAAGCCACAAAGAAGAAATCAGCCCCCATCTCAAACATCAGAACAACCGCGCTGCCAGCTGACATGCTCGTGACATCGGCAATGTCACCCATTCGCGCTTTCAGAAAAAGGCCAAGACAGACTGAGTAAATAACCAGCTTGGTTGTACTTTTTCCGAATTCAAAAAGCCCACTGCGTCCAAACTTATTTTTTGCATTTGACAGAACGGAAATACGAGACAGTTTTGGAAGGATTTTATCTGGCGCAAATGTAAACCCGTTTAGCCCCAGAAGCAGGACAATCACACAACCTGCTGGCAAGACAAACCATCCTCCCGTCACCACCCAAACTGCATTCATAAGATCGCCTGTCAGGTTCCGAACGCCCTGCATATCGCGTTGCACGAAAGACTGCTCTAGGTATCCGACCATCTCGGCACACAGAAAAACAAGTGTCGCTGCGCCAAAACCAAAATAGACAATTAGCATACCTCCGTAGCTAGCGGCGACCGAGAGGTCAGCAGAACGAGGAATTTCTCCCTTCTTGCGGGCATCATCCAGTTTCTTTTGGCTAGGCTCATGTTGCTTGTCGTTATTGTCTTCTTCGCTCATCGTACAAAGCCCTCTGGTTGGGCAAGAAACACTTCAAATGCCGACCACCAAACCGTAAGCATAACAGGCGCGAAAATAACAAGAAAAATAAGACCTCCAGCGGTGATGACCGGTGCACCGACAAAGGCTACCATCAGTTGCGGCATCGCCCGGTTGATCACGCCAAGCGTCAAATTGTAGAGCACCGACATCACCAAAAACGGTGCGGAAATCGAAAACGCCAGCGCAAAACATCGTGCGACAAGCGCACCAGACCATTCGGCAAAAAGACCTAAATCAGGAGCGGACCCCACTGGAAGCGCTCTATAAGACATCTCAAGCAGCTCGATTACCCGCACTGGCAACCCCATGATCATGGCAAGCGCTAAACCCGAGACGACAAGCAAGTGGCCAATCGCGGGCATTGGTTCAGTTGAAGCTCCGGCAAACAACTGCGCAAGCGAAGTGGCTTGCGCAGCCATTGACCCCGCAATTTGAAGCCCAATCACAAAGAATCTGAGCGCCAGTCCCAAAAACAAACCAATGATCGTTTCGGTAAACAGAAGCGGCAAGAAAACCAACTCAACCTGCGTTGCCTCGGTTGGCTTCCCGACAACAGGTAACATTACGAGCGTTAAGCATAGCGCCAGAACAAGCTTCACACGGGCAGGAACCACTGACTCGCCAAACCCAGGCATGAAGGCAACAATGGGTGCTATGCGCAAAAAGAGGTAAAAAGCATGCTCTAGGCTTGTTTGCGTCACGCCAAGCAATGTGCTCAACGCTTCGGTCATAGCGCAACAACACCCACAAGAGAGGGATGTGCATCCAACCCTATCTCCTCGTAAGAGAATACAGGTGCCGCAATACCCTTGGCTTTGGTCAATGTACGCAGAAATCTCCGACGACGCGCTGACGTAACGATTGCTGCAGAAATACCCTGCTCTGATGCCTGGACCACTTTATCGGAAAGCCCTTGAGACAACTTGTTAAAAAGGTCAGGTGGAAGCGCGACATCAAGCCCGCCGCGCTCGGCACCAACTTGATAGTTGCTAAATTCAGCCTCCCATTCACCGGCCAATTGAATCAAAGGTATGGTGCCGTCTTCACGCTTCCATTCTGAAACAAGCTGAAACCCAAGCCGTTGCCGAACATGCTCACAGATAGCATCAACGCTTGCGTTAACGCCTCGCGCCTCGGCAATGGCCTCCAAAATCAGCGGCAAGTTCCGAATTGAAACCTGCTCATCAAGCAAGAGCCGCAAAACCATATGCAAAACATCAAGTGGAACTTTGTCTGGTATGAGCTCGTCAAACAGTTTTCGATTGGCGTCACTTCTTTTCTGGTCAGATAAGTTGGTCATCTCATCCAGGAGTTTGCGCAAAGACTTTAGGGAGAACAAACGGCTGAAGTTTTGCTTCACAACCTCGAGCAAGTGCGTGGCAAGAACCTCTCCTGGCGCAACAACAGTAAAGCCCTTCAAAACCAACTCTTCGCGAAATTGCGCAGGCACCCACCGCGCCTCTGCCCCGTAAACAGGCTCACGCACATCTATCCCGTCTGGCAACGACGAAGTGTATTCACCCCGCAAGACCAAAACATGATCGGCATGAAGTGCCGCATGGGACTGCTCGACGCCCTGAACCATCATTTTATATGTTCCAGCCGCCAATGCCGAATTATCCGTCAGGCGGATCTCCGGCAGAATAAGCCCAAAATGACCTGCGATGTGGTTTCGTATATTGGCGATCCGTGCATCCAGACCAGTCCCCGCATCCAAGATCATATCTACAAGATCAGGCGAGAACTCGACGCAAAGGTCATCCAGGTCAAGGATGTCGCCCAATGAACGCTCTGGCGGTGCGTCGCTCTGATTTTTAGGCAGCTTATCCAAAGTATCTTCGGACTGTTTCTTGCCTGACACATAAAACGCTGCGCCCCCAAGAACACACGACCCAACAAGAAACGGGAAAAAGGGAAGGCCAGGCACTAAGGCAAATAGCATCATCAAAAATGCGACAGTTGCGAGCGCTGCAGGGTGTTTTCCGAATTGCGCGAGCAGTGCAAGGTCAGTTGCGCCAGTCGCGCCGCCACGTGCCAGCAACAAAGCTGACGCGATAGAAATGATAACGGCAGGAATTTGAGTTACGAGGCCATCACCAACTGTCAAAATTGCATAAGTCTCAAACGCATGCCCCAGCGCCATATCGTGAACCGCAATACCCATCACAAGGCCAACAACGAGGTTCAGGAATGTAATGAGAAGCCCCGCAATCGCATCGCCTTTTACGAATTTTGACGCGCCATCCAAGGAGCCGAAGAACGTGGTCTCAAGCTGCTCTCGCTCGCGCCTTTCGCGGGCCTCATCGTGACCGATAGCACCAGCGGACATGTCCGCATCAATCGCCAGCTGCTTACCCGGCATACCATCGAGCGCAAAGCGCGCACCCACCTCAGCCATACGGGCAGCACCTTTAGTGATCACCATAAAGTTCACAATAAGCAGAACGCCAAAAACAACGAGGCCAAGAAAGACACTCCCCCCCATGACAAAATTGGCAAAGCCTTCGATCACGTCACCAGCGGCACTTGGTCCCGTGTGGCCCTCACCAATGATAAGCTTTGTTGAGGAAATATTGAGCGACAGCCGAAGCATAAGGGATGCCAAGAGGATCGTCGGAAAAGATGAGAAATCTAGCGGTCGCTCGATAAAGAGCGTGACAGTGAAAATCAAAATCGCCAACGCGAAGGATGCCGCTAGCCCCATATCAAGAACCCATGCAGGCATTGGCAAAATCATCATCACGATGATCGCCATCAATGAGAGTGCGAGTAAAACGGTTGGCTGAAAGATCGCTTCGATCTGTTTCATGATTGAGGCTCAAACAATGGATTTGCTGGCGTAAAAATACTGATGCTTGGCTGGTTGCTCAGAAGCGTCAACGAGCCCGCAGAGCGGGTTTCGCCAGCGCTCTGCAACAGAGGAAATTTGTTGCTGCGTAACTCTCCGGCTCCACGGAAAAGCGATCTTGCCATACGATCAGGCTCTGCACTTACCTTGGCATAATGCGCAGCATAAGCTTTTTTATATTTTGCCGCATATTCAGGTGTTCTTGAGTGGTATGCGCCAACAGCATCATCCCAGCTTCCAAGCTCTTGATACAACTGTGACAAAAAGCGTGCCGCATAAGTGGCATTCGCAAAAGGCTCAAACATTTCCTCAATGGAAGAGAACGCTTCGTGATGCCACCGGTAGTTGATTTGAAAACAACCCACATCAAAGCTTCGCGCGCCACGTTTATAGTTCTTATAAACAAACGCCAGCGCTGCATCTCGCGTGTCAAACCAGACGCCTCTGCCTTCCATGTTAACTGTCCATGGCCAAGGAATAACATCACCGCCCTTCAAGCGACCTGTTTCTGTCCGGCTGATTGCCTTCAAGACCACCAAAGGAACGTTACTCTCCTGCGAGACTGTCTCAGCAACACTATCGCAGACCAATGTCTGATCAGAGACCGATGCAACAGATTTACCTCCAAGAGAAACGCTCGCGCCAACGATCAAGACTCCCATACAGAACCAAGATCGATTTATGCCAATCCACGTTGGAAAATTCTTCGAGCTGCTCATTTGTCCTGCCACTTTATTGGTTGAGACAAATTTAGCTAAACAAAGTTGAAGATTTATTACTTTTTGCTCACAAAACTGAAACTCTAATTCAGAGGGAGTGCATTGGAGACTTCGTTGTTCTGAAGTACATCACCAATCAAGCGTCTCAGATCAGCCGTTTCATTCAACAAAGCCTCACCAGCAGCAAGAGACGAGTCTCGGGACAAGTTAGGCTCAATAGCCACAAGTTCTTGTTCAGACCGCCAGCTTTCTGTTTCCAAATCACCTAGACTGTTCCAGTCCTCAGCCAGCCAGGCTTGCTCGGCAGCAGCCTCAGCATCACCCAGGGTCTCCAGAACAATTTTCGCCGCGTGATGATCTTCTTGACCAATTTTTGCTTTGAGTCTGATCTCCTCCACATCGGCACCATGAAGTCCGAGCAGTTCTGCTTCCGCCTGTCGGACCCGGCCAAGTTGAAGGCTGGCTTGCGCCCGTATCAGTTTACGCTCGCGGCCTAAATCTCCTTGAGCCGCAGTTGACAGAAGGATGAGCGCACGTGCTGGAAAGCCAAGACCTAAGAGCCGCCTTGCAGCGCCATGTTCCGCAACTGTTGATAGAAGAAGTGTCTCTAATTCCGGCGCAAACGAGCTTTGCAAAAAAGTTAAATCATCTGCCTTTTCTGTGATAGCACCCAAGACATAGCTTGCGCTTTCGCTGTGTTGGACGCCGTCAAGGCGGTCTGAGAGTGCCGCAAGTGCTTCAAGGCTACCCTCATATTCGCCACTAGAAACGCGGGATAAAATCGCGACGCGTGACAAGTCTGCTGCCAAGTCTTCTTTTCTATATTCAATAGCAAACGCTTCAGCCAGCGCCGCGTCTCGCTCATCAATTATCTGACCATCGGCTATCAAAAGATCAAGTTTCTGGATAAGAGCTTGTGGAGCATTCTCGCCATTTGCCTGAACAACCTTTTCAAGATCTTCCAGCGCACTGGTGGGTTCGTCGCTCATAGCTTTTGCCTGAGCCGAAACCAGAGCCACATTGTCGATCTCGTCGGGTTGTCCACGCTTGGTATGCCGCACAATATCAGGCAAAAGGTGCTCCCTGCCCGCCATTTTCAATTTATTGCTAACAAAAGGTGCCAAGTGAGCCCTTAAATGTGTGGGCAATGAGCTGAAGCTCCGAATTATCGCCGGCTCGTTCAACTCAACCGTGTCGCCAACATCGTGCGCGGCCAAAAGCGCCCAAAGTGCAGCTGCGCCATCACAGTCGCTAAACCACCCGTCCGGCAAAGGGCCCCTTAGGTCACCATCCTCAATGATATCGGCCAGCGCCAAAAGATGTGCAGGAGCCTCTGCGCCCCCAACCTGAGTCACGAGTTGTTCAGCCTCTTGCCCCAACCCATACCCGATATAGGCTTTTATCAACCCAACAGCAGCCTCTACGTTAGGCCTATCAAATTCGCCATAGAGGCTTGAGCGAAGATCCGAAATCTGTGCGCCAAAGCCTTCACTAGAAATCCAGCTATGCAAGGCAAGCTCACTATCCTCCATACAGGTGTTACCGTCTCTGTTGAGCGCCCTCCCCTCACGAGACACAAGGAAGTCACGATCAACACTTGAAAAAGCACGAATATTCTTACCTTCTGGCACAGCAGGTGTGACATCTTCTACAATATCTTGTTCCGCGGTCGTCGGCTCAGCTTCTTTGGCCACCTGAGGCTGTACAGTTGCCAAATGAGGTTCAACCAACCCCTGTGATGCTGCTCGGCTCAATTTTTCAAGCAGCTTTATTTCGGCTTCGCGACTCCGCTCTGCTCGTGCAAGCTCTTCTTCACTGAGGCCTCCCACATCCAAAGTTTTGGCTTCTGTCTGTGGCCGCTGTTGAGGTAATCTTGTCCCAGGAAATATCAACGGCAACCGAAATACAGGGCGCTCTGGTGTTTCTATCTCAGGCGAGACATCTGCCTCAGGGATTTGCACCTCTGCTGTTTGATCCCGGATGTCTCCCACAAAGTCTACAACAAGCATTCGCTCACCCACGAAGAAGCTTCGCGTTTCGCAGTCACAGTTCACAGTCACTTCGAGAGCGGTTCCGTCTTTGGCTGCTGCCAAACCAAGAATGCGACCAGAATTCAAACGTGCCAAGGTGCCTGATAGATCGAACTCCGCTTCCAACTCTTGCAGTTCAATTGAATACACCTCACCCTTTTTGACGACCCAAGGCACAGTGCGAGGCACGTCAAGCACGAGCCGCGTAAAGCCACTGTGCTCACCAGTACGCACAGAAATCGCCTGAGCCAGCACAAGGCTGGGCAAGCACATGAATAATATCGCCGTCCAAACTCTTATCATGCCGCCTCCTGCTTCAACTCCTTGAGGGCCTCTTCCAGCTCTGAAAAGCTCGGGCGGCAATGTGACGGCGTATTCTGGCGCCCCACTTCGATACAGATGTTTGTCGCATGGTTGTGAAGGTTGGCCACCAAAACCTCACGAATCAACTGGTAAAAATGGCCATCCTCTTCCACCACCGATTTCACTTTGACTGAGAAGGGGCCGACAAGACCATATGCCAGAAATACGCCCAGAAATGTCCCGACAAGCGCGCCGCCGATCATCTTGCCAAGAACCTCTGGGGGTTGATCAATGGACGCCATCGTCTTGATAACACCCAGAACCGCAGCAACGATCCCAAGCGCGGGAAGAGCATCAGCAACGGTTTGCAAGGCATGGCTCGAATGCAGGGAGTGATGCAGGTTGGCTTCAATCCGCTTCTCGAGCACCTCTTCAACTTGATGCGGATCATCGTAGTTCATCGAAGCTGAACGCAACGTGTCACTGATCAGATTAACAGCCTCGCGATCCGTCAAGATCTTGGGATATTTGGAGAAAATTGAAGAGTCATCTGGCGCTTCTATATGCTCTTCAATCGCAACAGGGTTGGCACGCGCCAAGCGCACCAACTCAAAGAGAAGGCAGAGCAAGTCCTTGTAGTCCTCATGCTTCCACTTGGGCCCCTTAAAGACTTTGCCCATATCTTTGAGCGTGTGCTTCACGGCCGACATATCGTTTGAAATGAGAAACGCTCCAACCGCAGCGCCACCAATCATCATCATCTCAAACGGCAGAGCTTTAAGGATAATCCCAAGCTTGCCTCCAGCGAGCAGATACCCACCGAAAACCATGATGAAAATGACCGCAATACCGACTAAGCCAACCATTTGTGCTCACCTCAATTATTTCGCTCATTCTAGCCCAGAGGAAGTTAAGAAAGCCTCACTGCTTCGGAACATTTGCGTTCCGGCCTGCGAGAATTACGCTGATCGAATATGCGCGCTCTGCTGACAGACCAGCCATAATCGATGCGGCGGCTGCTGGCTTCATCCGGCCAAGAAATCCTGAAGAAAATTCGGGATCCATCTGCTCAAAAAGCGCCGAAGCGTCCTTTGGCTTCATGTTTTCATAGACGGTTGTCAGGCGCGAAAGATCGTCTTCAGCAGCAGAATCAGCTAAAGCAAGTGTTGCGCGCAGGTCTTCTTCGGCTTTTGTCAGCGCTGCCAGCTTTGCTTCAATTTTCTCATCTGCCACTGCCAAAGCCTGCATACGCTTTTTGATTTGTGTCTCGCGTTCAGCAATGCTCGCTTCACGGCTCTGAAACGCCGCAAGCATACCTTGCAAGTCACCCGTTGTTTCACACGCCGATGCCTCATGCACGTCACTATCTGTTTTGGATGTGGGGGTTTCGAGCGCGATGGCTTCACTTGCACTTAGACCGATACGCAGCACCGCAGATCCAACAAGCAAGATAGCAATTGTAAACAGAGCCCCTCTTGCGGGCCGTCCACTGCGGCGAAACGTCCAAATCATTGCGTCATCTCCTCAGCGGCCCTGCGCATGAAGATTGGCTGTTCTGTTGCCTCCTGCATGGCTGATTTGGGTGCGCCTTTCGGTGCCTCACCTGGCAAATCATGCATAGACGCCACCAAAAGCTCGAGCCTCTGGGCGACGTTTTCGGCCCGGTCCGTCAGCCCGTCGAGCGACGAAGTCGACGAAGCCGCCGTTGCGCGTGCAGCTTCAAGCGTTTTGGTCAAGTCGTCCACCTGCGCGGACAACACAGCGACAGCCCCGCCAACACCGTTTTCAAGGTCATTAAAGCGTGCAAGCCGTCGTGCCAAAACATAGCAATAAACACCTGCCCCCAATGCGCCACCGACCAGCAAGATATCTGCTAGAAATTCCATTTCACCCTCCTCAATTCAGAACAAATTCCATAATCAACAGGTCGTTGACCCTGCCTTCCCCTACAACCAGCTGAACCCGCCGCAACATTTGGCCGCGCAAGCGGACGAGTGCCGATGCATTCTTCAGATCATCCAGCTCAACGGCCCGCAGATAGCTGTTCAACACATCTACGATTCGCGGCAGCAGCAGCTCGACATCCGCCTTGTACTCACCTGATGTTTCCAGGTGAGCGCGAAAGCGTAAATGTCGATCTTGTCCATTGTCCTGCAAGGATACAGTCATCGGATCGACCTCCACAAAAGCAAGGTCAGGCAGGTCTTCAACTTCTTCTTGTTTGACCTCATGCGCCTTATTTTCAGCGCCGAACAAGGCACCGGAGTAGACAGCGAAGAACCCGCCGCCACCGCCAGCCAAGGCCACAACCAACCCTAAGATCACAGGTAACTTTGATTTCTTTTTTTGATCGTCATCTGACGTTTCGTCGTCTGCCATCGAAGCCTCTCAGCATTTTGTACAAATCTCATATAACCCGAGCCGCCCTAACCGATTGTTAAGGCTGATAGGTCAAATTGATCTTGAATTGGGCAGAAGCCCTGAAAACAGGAGAGCCATCCTTGGAGCAGCTACAGAACGTATTTGCATCGACCGACTTGCGCCGTAAAGTTATCGCTGGTCTTGCGGCAGCGGCTATGTTTGCCGCAATTTTGGCGATGACCAACCTAGCCTCAAAGCCAAGTCTTTCTCTGCTCTATTCAGGGCTCGAGACCAGCCAGGCTGGTGAAATCGTCCAATCCCTTGAGGCACGTGGAATCACTTATGATATTCGTGGTGGCTCAATTTTTGTTGAGTCATCCCAGCGTGATGCATTGCGTATGACATTGGCGAGCGAAGGGCTCCCCGCCAACAACACAAAGGGCTACGAGCTACTCGACACTCTCAATGGATTTGGCACAACCGCACAAATGTTTGATGCCGCATACTGGCGCGCAAAAGAAGGCGAACTGGCCCGCACTATCGCGGCAAGCCCCCTTATTTCAACGGCACGTGTGCACATCGCCAACAGTTCGCGAAACCCATTCCAAAAGAATGCCGAGCCCTCTGCATCCGTCTCTGTCACGGCTGTTGATGGCTCTTTGCCGACAAAGCACGCAAAAGCGTTGCGCTACCTTGTCGCCTCTGCGGTCGCCGGGCTCCCCCCCGAGAACGTCTCGGTTATCGATGATAAGGGCGGCCTTATTGGCACAGGTGACGAAGCCACGACCACCGAGGCAGGCCAAGACAAGGCCGAGGCCTTGCGCGCCAAGGTTCAGAACCTCATCGAAGCGCGCGTCGGTTATGGCAATGCTGTCGTGGAAGTCAGCGTCGAAACTGTCACTGAAACCGAATCAATTCGTGAAACACTGATCGATCCGGAAAGTCGCGTGGCGATCAGCACAGATACAGAAGAACGATCCGGCAACTCAACCGAAGCCGCGGGGGGTGATGTCACAGTCGCATCCAATTTGCCCGATGGCGCAGCGGGCGGGGGCGGTGATGGCAACTCGAGCCAAAATACCGAGACACGCGAACGCGTCAATTACGAGGTCTCCGAAACCTTACGCGAAGTGACCCGCGCTGCAGGCGCGGTCAAGCGGCTCAGTGTCGCTGTGCTTGTCAACGGGTCCGAGATCACAAATGCAGATGGGCAGACTGTCTTTGAGCCACGCTCCGCAGAAGAAATCGCAGATCTGAAAGAGCTGGTGTCTTCTGCCGTGGGCTTTGACGAGTCGCGCGGAGATGTGATCACACTTAAATCACTTCAGTTTCAGCCGCTCGATACTGTCGGAACCGAAGCAACAACATCTTTCATGAGTTCCATGGCACTTGATGCAATGTCACTGATTCAAATGGCTGTGCTCGCGGTGGTCGCTCTTATTCTGGGCCTCTTTGTTCTACGTCCTATTCTGACAAAGCCAGCGCCGGCCAACGTCCCAGCTCTGGCCCAATCTCGTGATCAAGCTGGTGCAGCCCAAGCACCGCTCACGGGCGAAATCGCAGCAGAAAACGAAGGTATGCAAGCCGTCGACTACGCCAAGCGTACTAAGCTACCCGAGACAGCCTCAAAAACCGAGGAAGACCCTGTTGAGCGCCTTCGAAACCTGATTGCTGAACGCCAGGACGAGACAGTCCAGATCTTGCACAACTGGCTTGAAAACAAACAGGAGCGCGCCTGATGTCGATCTCGCACCTTCTGGAGACCTTTGAAGACCAGTCCACGCAATCGTCCCATAGCGATTCTGTTGAAGACAACCGTGCCGATGAAGAATTGGCTCTCTTTGAGACAGGTTACAAAGCAGGCTGGGATGACTGTCACAAAGCCGCGCAAGCTTCGGCCACGGCTCTGAGCGAAGATTTCGCACAGAATATGCGTGAGCTTTCGTTCACCTATCAGGAAGCTTACACCGCCGTCATCCGCTCTCTAGAGCCCGTGGTGCAGGAGCTTATCACCGGAATTCTACCCGAGGTCGCAGCTCAGAGTCTTGGCCAACAAATTGCCCAGGAAGTCACGGGCATAGCCAAACATGCCGCAGGTAGCCCCATACTGGTCACATCACATTCCAGCAAGCAAGCGCTTCTGCGGGCGGCACTGCCCAAAGATCTTTCGCTCGATATCAAGCTGACACCAGACGACAGCTACCCATCGGGAAAGGTCAGTCTGCGTTTTTCAGGCAACGAGCGCGAGGTCGATATCACCAACTTTGCGCAACAGGCGCGCACACTTATCGAAAACTATTTTGACGACTTAACAAGGGAGCCAAACAATGGCTGACACCTCCGAAACGCCCAAACAAGACAGCGGCGGTCTCTTTTCCACCGTCCCTATAGAGATGACAGTTTCGGTCGGCAAAGCCCGCCCGCTGATCCGTGATCTGTTGGCGCTTGGCGAGAATGCTGTCTTAGCGCTCGACACCCGCGTTGATGACCCCGTTGAGCTCTTTGTTGGGGATCGCTTGGTCGCCCGTGGCGAGCTGGAAGAGCTGGAAGGCGAAGAGGCCGGCCAACTCGCCGTACGCATCACCGAGATTGTCGAAGCTGGAAAGCCACTGCTCTAATGACAAAACGTATGGTCATAACAGCCGCCCTCGCGGCTTTGGTTTCGCTTAGTGCAGGGCCACTGCTTGCACAGGAGTTTTCGGTTTCGTTGGGGGAAGGCGCGTCACTCTCCGGGCGCTCGGTCCAACTGATTTTACTGATCACCGTTCTCAGCGTGGCCCCTGGGCTGGCTGTTATGATCACATGTTTTCCCTTTCTTATAACGGTCCTGTCCATCTTGCGGCAGGCGATTGGCCTGCAACAATCTCCACCAAATATGTTGCTTGTCAGCCTGGCCATGTTCCTAACCTATTTCATTATGGAACCCGTTTTCATGCAGGCTTGGACAGATGGTATCGAGCCGCTCACCCGCGATGAGCTGACAATGGCTGAAGCCTTCCCCAAAGTCGCTGACCCCTTCCGCAGCTTCATGATAGGACGGATTGACCCAGAAACATTTGCATCCATGGCCTCTCTACGCCCCGAAATGGCATCCCTCAGCCCCACCGCAGATGCGCCGCTCTCCGTGCTCGTACCAAGTTTTATGCTGTCAGAAGTTTCACGCGCTTTTCAGGTTGGATTTCTCATTTTTGTCCCCTTCCTGATCATTGATCTGGTCGTGGCAGCCATCCTGATGTCGATGGGTATGATGATGGTTCCACCTGCTGTTGTGGCATTGCCGTTCAAATTGTCGTTCTTTGTTTTGGCGGATGGGTGGCGCCTGCTAACAGAAGGTTTGGTACGTAGCTACTTCTAGCGCCGCCTCCCCTCACGCAGCCAGCCAGCCACTATAAAGGTGACAAAAACAAGCAAAGCCAGCCAAGGCGGCATGAGCGGGTATTGCTGCAGCCCAACGGTTTCATACGCCCCCCGAGGCGTCAGCCCAAGCCACCGTGCACCCGCAGCGTTACGCCCAGAACGTACGTTGCGCAGATTGGGCAAACCGTCCTCAACAGCAAAGACACCGCCCTGCATAGCGTCAATTTGCGGCCTCATCGTATCTGCACTTGCGATGGTCGTAACAAACTCCCGTGGCGAAGCAGGCCCCAGTCCGACGACAGAAGAAAGCGCCGGATCATCGAGCCGGTAAAGCCCTGCATCGCTTGTCGCAATATCCGCTTCAAATACCCCGGGCCGCGCCTCTTTCAGAGTTAACTCAACTTGCTCTCCAGACGGGCGTGTGACCGTCACAGGTTCAGGGTTCTGCGCAAGGCTGCGCCGCGTAATCCGCAAGCCCCCGTCAATCGCTTCAGCAGAAAGGGCTTCTTCCTCAAGTTCTGGCTCTTTCATCATCCAGTGAGAAAGCCTGCGCAGAAGCTCGAGCTGCGGCCCACCCCCCTCATACCCGCGTGCCCAAAGCCACGCATGGTCAGATGCGAGAAGCGCAATCCGCCCCTCGCCAACATGATCAAGAACCAGAAGTGGCTGGGCTTCATACCCTTCCATCAAGATATCCCCGCGCACATCTTCCAGCTCGATCTGTCGCATCCAACGGCCCCAAGCCGCACCACCGTTGCTAGTGGCAAGCTCGCGCGCCACAGGGTGGCGCGCACCCGTCTCGCTCACAACTGGAAGATAGGGCCGTTCAATCACTCGCGCAGTCGGACGTGCAGGAATAATCTCACCCAAAGGAGAGCGGTAAAGACTGTCCGCCGAAGCAAAATCAGGCCCGGCTGAAATCAGCACTGCGCCCCCTGTCTCAACATAATCACGCACATTTTCAAGATAGGCCGCAGGCAAAATACCTCGCCGCTTGTAGCGGTCAAAAATGATCAGGTCGAAGTCTTTGATTTTCTCAATAAAGAGCTCACGCGTCGGAAAGGCGATGAGCGAAAGCTCCCCTACAGGCACACCATCCTGCTTTTCTGGCGGCCTCAGAATTGTAAAATGCACAAGATCAACCGAACTGTCAGACTTGAGTAAGTTGCGCCATGTTCGCCCGCCAGCATGCGGCTCGCCCGACACCAGCAAAACACGCAACCGATCACGCACACCGTTGATTTCAAGCAAGAAGCTGTTGTTGCGCGCGGTGAGTTCGCCCTCCCCTTCAGGAATATCAAACTTGATGACATTGCGCCCGCCATGCGGCAAGCTTACTGGCAACCGAATATCGCGCCCAATCGGCACTTCAAATTGCATCGGCGCCTCAGCCCCCACCGAGATCGATAGCTGCGTAAAGGTCTCATCAGTAGGCGCAGAACCTTGGTTTTCAATCCGCAAGGTCAGTTCAATCGGCTCCCCAATGATCCCGAACGCAGGCGCGCCTTCAACGCGCAACCGCCGATCCCAATCGTCGCTACGGCCAGTTCTAAGCAAATGAAGAGGCGCGGGCAGCTCGGGCGCGGTCTCAATATCGTGAACCAATCCATCGCTGATCACGATCGCGCCTGCGACACGGCTGCGTGGCTCTTCAGCCAACGCGCGCGACAGCGCAGTCATCAGCTCTGTCCCGGCATCATTGGGCCCATCTGGGACTGTAATCTGGCGAATATCAGTGTTCTCGCGCTGGCGGAGCTTTTGCAACATATCTGCCTCTGCACGATCAGTTTGTGCGCTACGCACGCCCAAATTTTGGCTTGCGCTGCGGTCACTCACAACAAAGACAATATCGCTCAGCGCTTCGCGCTCTTCCTGTTGCAAAACTGGCCCCGCCAACACAGCAAGCACAAGCGCGGCCCCGAGGGAACGCAGCCAAGCCCCGGAAAGAGCCTGCCAGAACGCAACGCCGACAGCCATGGCAGAGACAAGCGCCAAGCCCCACCATAGCGGCCACGCCAAAAGCGGATCAAAGACGATATCCAAGCTCATTGTCCCAGCCTTTCCAGAAGCGCTGGCACATGAACCTGATCTGATTTGTAGTTTCCTGTAAGAACATGCATCACAAGGTTTACGCCAAAACGATAGGCCATTTCGCGCTGCCTTTCTCCGGCAAAGCCCCGCCCAATCGGCAACAAAGGCGCGCCACGTGCATCCACAGCCCAAGCCGCGGCCCAATCATTGCCACCAATGACAACAGGCGAGACGCCGTCATTCAAATTGCGAAATGGCATTCCCTCGGCGCGCCCGGCTTCAGCTGCCGACGCCTCGACCCATATATCTCGGCTTGTATGGCGGCCTGGAAAATCCTGTAAAAGGTAAAAAGTCCGCGTGAGAACATGATCCTCGGGCAACGGCTCAAGCTCGGGAATGTCGAGCGGCCCAGCAAGCCGACGCAGTGCTTGTCCTGCAGGGCTCGCCGCCCCAAACCGCGCCACATCAGAATCTCTCGTATCAAAAAGGATCAAGCCACCCGCGCGCAAATACGCGTTGAGCCTAGCGTAAGCATCTGCCGAGGGCGTCGCTTGGTCTGGCCAAACAGGCCAATACAACAGTGGGAAAAAGGCTAGTTCATCCCGCTCCAGATCGACAGATTGCGGAGGATTGGGCTCAACCGATGTTCTGAAAAACAGAGTATCAGACAGGCCCACCAGCCCAGCTCGGGCCACATCATCAATACGTGCATCCCCCGTCAGCACATGCGCCAACACGATCTCATCTGTCGCGCTCATAGCTGTTTGCTCGCTTTGCGCTTCAGCGTCCTGTCCAACCGCACCCAAAGAGAGCAGCAACAACGCAAGTGCAGGTTGGCGCAAACGTCCTGACAAAAGCAATGTCGCTAAAATGTCGAGCGCCAAGACGATTAGCCCAAGCGCGAACAGAGGCCCGCCAAGCGCTTTTTCCTGAGGTCCTCCGTAGCTTTGCAGCGACACCCGCGCAGGCCAGACGGCTGGCTCCAACTCACGCGCCGGTGCAATGACATTGCGCGCAACGCGCTGGCCTGGCCCGTTATACAGGCCAGGGCGAAAGTCCGCGCCAAACGACCCTGTGATAAGGTCTGGCCCCGCCACACCAGAAAGGTTGGAAGGCTCTTGCAAACGGCCAAATCCATCAAGGGTCTTTACAGGTGTCCAGATCGTACCCTCCAATTCTTCCAGCTCAAGTGATCCACTTGATGTCGCAACTGACAGCCGCTCCAGCATACGCACAAACAGGCCTGACAGTGGTAGATTTGACCACTCCGCATTGGCGGAAATATGAAACAGAACCACCTCTCCTTGCCCCACAGCCTTACGGGTGACGAGGGGTGTCCCGTCACTGAGGCGTGCAATCACTCGCTCCGCCAACTGTGGGTCAGGCTGCGCAACCACCTGCGCTGAAACGCGAATATCCCCGTCAAGGCTCAGCCCGAAAAACGGCGACCCACGCTCAAACTCGGCCAGCGCCTTTGGCTCACCCCAGCTCATAGCACCACCAACAAAACGCCCCCCAGCGCGCAGCCTCACAGGAAGCAGCGGGTGCTCCTGCCCTCGGCTCACGTCACTCGCAGCAAGGCGTGGCCCCGCAAAGCGCACGATCTGTCCACCGTCAGTCACCCAAGCCAAAAGCGCGGCCTCATCAGCCTCGGTCAGTTCGGCGACATCGGCCATAACAAGTACATCTGGGCGGCTGCTCAAAAGCTCTTCAATGCTCCCCAGCTGCAAATTGGCAGACGCAACGAGCGCCTTTTCAAGGTAGTGCAGAGGTGACAACAGCTCCAGCCCCTCCCGGTTCACGCGCGTATCAACAAGGCCAATGTTACGCTGCTGCAAACTATCATCAGTCAGCACAATGGCGCCCGCATGCCCCGCTCCCTTGATGGCAAACCGTGTCACGCGCGCTTGTAGCTCGGGGGGCATCTCAAACATTATATCCACATCCTGTGCACCCACGTCAAAGACCACGGGCACCTCTTCCAAAACCCGCTCAACACCGGCTGGGTCCGCGCCGATGGCTTGCACGGTCGCCTCTTGCTCAAGGCCGTTTCGAGGCCGCTGAACCCGCAGGCCAACACCGCGCTCAGCCATCGGGTCTAGCGCAAGAGCAAGAAGCGGCGCTGTGCCTTGTGTCACAGCAACTTCGCCACGCTCTTCCAGCACAGCAAGAACACCCGCGCGCGCATCACGCTCAAGCCCATCACTGAGCCAAAGCGTGTCAAAAGACCCAGCAGGCAGAGCCGCCTCCACCACGGTAACATCAGGTGCCTCCCAGCTTTCGGGCGCAAGCCCCACAAGCCTGCGCGCCGCCTCTTGCGCCGCCAGAAACTCGACAGGTTCAGGCTTCGTCAGGCTGAGAAAGGCAACCGCTTTACTGTTTTTTGCTGCCGCACTGAGCACACGCTCCAGATACTGCTGTTGCTGTGCCCAGTCATTTGCGCTCGCCCAGCTCCCATCCAAAACAACAAGAAGACGCGCCGAACCACCTGCTCCACGTTGATCTTGAGGGTTCAAAACAGGCGCAGCCAAACCGATGATAACGGCCGCAACAGCCAGCATCCTCAACAACAACAGCCACCAAGGCGTTCTGTCAGTGCTCGTGTCATCATCCTTTAGGCCCATGAGCAGGCCAACGGCTGGAAACAGATGTCTCACAGGTGCAGGCGGCACAGCCCGCAACAAGATCCACAGGATCGGCAAAGCCAGAAGCGCCAGCAAGATATAAGGCGCTCCGAACAAGATTGGCCCAAAGCTCATTTGGGCCCCTCAATCATGTTATAAAGCCACATTACAGCGGCCTGCGCGCTTTCATTGGTGTGATGGCACGCATAGGCCCAACCTGTCTGTTTGCAGACAGCCGCAAGCCTTGCCTTGCGCTCGGCCAGCCGCGCAAGATAGCGCTCTGTCAGGTCAGCTGCCTGCAATGTCTCATGGCGCAAGCTTCCTCCAACCGAGTCAAAAACAGCCCGCCCACGAAACGGAAAGCTCTCCTCAATCGGGTCAAGTATCTGGAAGCAAACGCCCGTTGCCCCCTTTGATGCTATGTCCCGCAAAGCCGCCTCGGTTGCGTCAATATCTCCTAAAAAGTCTGAGACAAAGACAACAAAAGCGTTTTTTGTCACGGCCTCTATATGGGGCGCTGCGTAGTCTTCGCTCTTGGGGGCCGCCAAAAGCGCCGCAAAGCGTTGCAGCTGCTTCACCCCGGCCCGTGCAGGCAAGTCTTCTCCAGAAAGACCAATCCGCTCGCCCCCACGCGAGAGTAAAATGGCAATCGCAAGGCTCAAAAGCTGAGCACGATCCATCTTCTGCGGCAGAGCTGAAGCGCTGGCAAACTGCATAGACCGCGCGCGATCCACCCAAAAGAAAACCGATTGCGAAATCTGCCATTCTTTCTGCCTGACAAACTGCGCATCAGAGCGCGCAGAACGCCGCCAATCAACCATGCGAAGTGTGTCACCCGCTTGCACAGGGCGATATTGCCAAAAGTCATCCCCCGCGCCCGCGCGCCGCCGCCCATGCCCACCTGGCATCACTGCAGCTGCCAAAAGCTCTGCCCGCGCCAAGAGTGGTGCAAGGTTTGCCGTGGCCGCTTCAGCACGACTGCGCAGGGGCAGAACTTGGCTCATGCGGCATCTTTCAGTCGCGCATTCTTGCGAATTTCGGCGTCAATCAGCCCATCAAGGCTCTCACCACGCGCCAGCGCCGCATAGTTCAGCGCCATACGGTGCTTTAGAACAGGCTTCGCCATCGCGATCACATCAGAAGCATCTGGCGCAAGGCGCCCTTGCAAAAGCGCGCGCGCCCGAACAGTCATCATCAAGGCTTGGCTCGCCCGTGGGCCAGGCCCCCAAGCGACCATATCGCGCACAGCGTCAGATGCGTTTTCATCTTCTGGGCGAAACGCGCGGACAAGCTCGAGAATGCTCTCCATCACGCCCTCGCCAACAGGCATCCGCCGCAAAAGGCTCTGGCCCGCCAAAAGTTCATCGGCTGAAAAGACATTCTCAACGCTATCTTCCGTCTCGCCAGTGGTGGCGAGCAAAATGTTTCGCTCCGTCTCAAGGTCCGGATAGCCCACATCAATTCTGACCAAAAACCGGTCAAGCTGGGCCTCAGGTAAGGGGTAAGTGCCCTCTTGCTCAATCGGGTTTTGCGTGGCCAAAACGTGAAACGGTTTGGCAAGGTCGCGCGTTTGCCCCGAAACTGTTACCTGCCGCTCTTGCATAGCCTGCAACAAAGCCGACTGGGTTCGCGGGCTTGCACGGTTGATCTCATCCGCCATCATCAGCTGGCAAAAAATAGGACCTTCAATAAACTTGAAAGCACGGCTCCCGTCTTGCCCCGTCTCCAGCACCTCGGATCCCAAAATATCAGCAGGCATCAAATCGGGCGTAAACTGCACGCGTTTTCCATCCAGCCCCATCACGGTTGCAAGGGTTTCAACCAAGCGGGTCTTCCCAAGCCCGGGCAAGCCTACAAGCAAGGCATGACCACCACAGAAAAGGGCAGCAAGCGTGAGATCAACAACCTGCTCTTGCCCGATAAATCTGCGTGTGATCTGAGCTTTGGCCGCTGCAAGCCGCACTTCAAGCGCTTCAATCTCGTCCAGCAGATTCTCGGTATCGGCCATGGCAATTCTCCAAATGAAACACTACGTTTGACCTCAGTCTAAACACAAACTTGCAAATGGCAAAAACAATGAGCGGACAAAATACCGTGAACCCGAGCGCAGAAGACCTGGCCACCTCCGCACGCGCGGCCAGTAATGGGCGCGGTCTTCCGCCTGTTCACCTTTGGAACCCGCCACATTGTGGCAACCTCGACATGCGCATTGCCCGTGATGGTACGTGGTATTACGAAGGCACGCCCATCAACCGCCCCGAAATGGTGCGCTTGTTCTCAACAATTCTGCGGAAAGATGGCGACTCCTATGTGCTTGTCACACCCGTTGAGAAAGTCGGCATCACTGTTGATGATGCCCCCTTTGTTGCCGTCGATTTTGATACAAAAGGCAGCGGTGCAACCCAAGATATCTGCTTTCACACAAATCTTGGAGATACCGTAACAGCAGGCCCAGATGCGCCTTTGCGTATCGAGCGCGATGAAGCGTCAGGCGAGCCATCGCCGTATGTCACCGTGCGCGCAAACCTTGAGGCGTTGATTGACCGCAAGAGCTTTTACAGGCTCATAGAGCTTGGCGCCCACGCGGAGCACGCGGGCCAAAGCTGGTTTGGCCTTTGGTCGGGCGGGCAGTTTTTTCCCGTAATCCCGTCTGCAGACCTGTCCGACTAGGCAATTAATGCACGACAAACTCGGCGTGTAGCGCCCCAGCAGCCTTGATGCTTTTCAGTATATCAATCATGTCACGCGGCTGCACTCCGAGTGCGTTAAGCCCTGCAATAACCTCTGAAAGAGTGGTTCCATCAGGCACTTCCGCAAGGCTGATGCCGGGGTCTTCCTCGATCGCCGCATTTGTGCGCGGCACAATCACGGTCTCCCCCTCAGAAAACGGATTCGGCTGGATCGCAACAGGCGCTTCCTGAATGCGAAGCGTCAGACCGCCTTGGCTCACGGCAACGCGCGAAATTCGCACATCCTCGCCCATGACAATAGTGCCTGAGCGCTGATCAACAACCACACGCGCACGCCGCTCTGGGCGCACAAGGATATTCTCGATCTCGCCAATCGCATGTGCCGTCGAGCGGCGGCCCGTAGCGTCGATATCAATCTGCACGGTGCCCGAATCCAGCATCACAGCGACACGCTTTCCAAAGCTGCGGTTGATGGCCGTTTCAATGCGCCCTGCTGTTGTAAAGTCGGCTTCCCGCAAAGCCAGCCGCATCGTATCAAGCGAGGCCAGTTCAAACTCGATCTCGCGTTCAACCCGCGCACCCGAAGGGATAACCCCGGCTGTCGGCACACCCTTGACCACGCCACCCGCGTCGCCTTCAGCTGCAGCTCCGCCTGCAATAATCGTGCCTTGCGCAACCGCGTAAATCTGCCCGTCTGCCGCATTCAACGGCGTCATGATGAGCGTACCGCCTAGTAGGCTCTTCGCATCCCCGATTGCTGAGACGTTGACATCAATGGTCGAACCAGCCCGCGAAAACGCTGGCAACTCGGCTGTCACAAAAACGGCTGCCACGTTCTTAGGGCGATACTGCTCGCCACTCACGTTCACGCCCAAACGCTCAAGAATATTTGACATGATCTCTTCCGTAAAAGGCGCGTTTCGGATCCCGTCCCCCGTGCCGTTGAGACCAACAACAAGCCCGTACCCGATCAAATCGTTACCGCGCACCCCGTCAAATTCGACAAGGTCCTTGATGCGGATTTCGCTCGCCGAAGCCGCCATACTCCAAGCCAAAAACGAAAGTGCAAATGTCAAAAACCTGATCATCTCAAGAACCCCACAAGCGAGAGCTCCGACAACCGCGCCGTGGCGGTATAAAGGCTCTCAAGCCGAAACTGTGTCTGCTCCAATTTGACAACCGTGTCATAGGGGTCCGCTGAAATCAGCGCGTTACGCGCCATTTCGAAGCTCGTTTTCTGCACTGCCAATCGAACCGTCGCATCTTCAATCCGCGCTTCTGCATACCCAAGGTTTGCGCGCGTGCCCGTGATCTCGTTGCCGGCGGCAAAACTAAGTTCACCAGACCGCGTGAGCATCTGGGTTTTGAGATCCGCTCCAAACCCAAGAGTATTGTCTTGCGACAGAACGGCGAGAGACACAGCCTTCAACGTTTCACGGAAAACCGCATCATCTGCTTTAATGTTAAGTTCAATACGCTCACCATCACCCAACTGAAACGGCGATAAGTTCTCACTGCCGCCCGAGTAGGCAACACTGTCATAGCCGCCGCCTACATCAAACCAATTGTCCAATACAGCCTCGACCCCCGCGAGGGTTGTTTGCCCTGCTACGGCCCCTCGCAGATCGCTCAAAATGGTTTCAGCGCCTTGCATGGCCGCAGCATCTGTCGTGCTACCCGCAAACAGGGCGCGCCCCGCAACGGATGTGTTGAGCGTCGAGAGGATCGTGTCCATCGCGGCGCGGGCGGTTGAGCTCACATGTTGTGCTGTCTGGTTAAGACCACTCGCATTCAGACCCAAAATCTCCGAAGACAGCCCGCCAAGCGCTTCTTGCATATGGTTCAGGCTCGACTGCATCATCGCAGTATAACTCGCCGCTTCTTTGGTTGAGTTGGTCACAGCGGCGTTAAGCTGGAGGCTGCGCTCTACATCTGTAAGATAGCTGAGGTCAGCGCCCAAATGGCGCGTCACATCCTGAACCCTACCACTGGAAAGCTCACTGGTCAGCCGCGATATCTCGGTCTTGATCTCGACATTTTGACGGCGCAACAAAACGGACTGTGCCAAATCACCCATTGAAACGGCGCTCATCATACAACTCCCATCAAGGTATCAATCATCTCGTCAACCGTCTGCAAAACACGTGCATTGGCCGCATAGGCTTGTTCGATCATCATCAGGTTTTGTATCTCCTGATCCGAGTCAACGCCGTCCGCCATGACCGCACTTTCAGCCGCGGTCGCACGCATTGCTGCAAATGTAAGATTTTGCTCTGCATCAAGCCGGTCTGCTCCAAATTTTCCGGAAATATTGCCTGCCAAAGCCGATGCCGACTGCGCCTGTCCCGCAAAGCTCCCTGACAGAGGGTCGCGGCGCTCATTCAAAGCAGAGGAAAACGCTTGCAGCAAAGACGCATCACCCACAGGCCCAGTGACGCTTGCGCCCACACCGTCGCGCAAGCGCCAGCTCGCGCCACCCTGCGACGGATCAAGCGCTGCATTCACAGACAGTCTTCCCGCCAAACCCACTTCGTTGGCCGGGTCAACAAAAGCCCCGCCATCTGTAAACACACCAGGGTCTCCAGCCGCACGGGTTGCATCAAGCCCCGCCGCTTGAAAGCGCTCCCCCAAATCGCGTGCCAGCGCATCCAGCTCACTCTGGGCAGAGACAGCCGCACTGTCGCGCACCTCGAAAAGAGCCCCCAACTTGCCACCGCGCAGCGCACCTCCCTGCGGTTCGACTGACACTTCAGTGCCATTGATCGCGATACCGGACAAATGCCCGCCCTGAAGTGTCATATGCGGGACAATGGTGTGCGCGTTCGTAAACGAAAGCTCAGCAGCGCCCCCGTCAAGCAAAAGTGCACCCCCAGATGTATAAAGCGCTATGCCCTCATTGGGCCGGCGCATCTCCTTCACAGGAACCCACTCAGAAATTTCGCCAATCAGATTTTCACGTGCATCTACAAGAGCCGAAACATCATGTCGTCCAGCAGAGCCACGGCCGATCTGAACATTCAGCTCCTGAACCTGCACCAGCATGGAGTTCAGCTCCTTGACGCCCAGCGCGATATTACGGTCAGCAGCCATGCGCGCATCTTGTGTACCTTGTGACGCCGTATTCAGCGCGCGCGTGACCGACTGGGCATCGCGCACAACCTGATCCAAACGACCAGAAACATCAGGGCGGCTTGCCGCAGACACAAAAGAGGATTCAAGCGCCGCCAGCTTGGATGTCAACGAATTGGCTGAATCAGGCGTCCCGACCAGTGTTTCCAACTTGCTGAAAAAGTCCGAAAGGCTCGATTGCGCCGAGCGCTCGCTGTTAGCGCTGCGCATCTCGGCCACAGCTGATGGATCGCGAAAGCGGACAGTCGACAAAATGTTCACACCGCCGCCACTTCCATTGCGTGATTCAAGCTCGAGGCCCCGGCGTCCGTAGCCGTCTGTCATCACATTGGCCAGGTTAGACGAAACAACCTGCGCTGAGCGCGTCGCAGCATTTAGACCGCTGATTGCGTTGGAAAGGGCTCCGGATAAAGACATGTCACCACCTCAATGAACTACGTGTAAAAGCGCGCCACCCTCAGCGGCGCGCCAAGACCTTATCGTTTGATATTGGCCGTTTCCTGAAGCATCTCATCCACAGTCTGGATCACTTTGGCATTGGATGTGTAGGCTCGCTGTGTCTCGATCATCGCGGTCAATTCGCCCGCAACATCAGTGGTCGATTCTTCTCGGGCAAAAGACACAATATCACCTGTCGGGCCATCGCCTGCATCCCACAAAAAGTAAGATCCGCTTTCAGGCGAAGGCAAATAGGTCTGCTGATCCAAAGAAACCATGCCATTTGGGTTGGGCAGAGATACCAACGGGATCTGGAAAATCGTACGGGAAATACCTGTATCAAAGAACGCATGCACATTGCCGTTTTGGTCGACCTCAACAGAGGTCATATTGCCCACAGGCGTGCCGTCTTTTGAGATCGAAACAGGGGCAAAGCTGTCAGAGAGCTGCGTCAAGCCGTCTGATGTTCCAACCATACCGATATTGATGGTCATGGCCCCTCCATCGACATTGACTTCAAGCTCGCCTGTCGCAGGGTCATATGCCCCCCCTGTTAATGTGTTTACAGAAGCCAACGTGCCCCCAGCCGCGCGGCTGTCGTCAAAAGTCAGGGTGTATTCCCCAATCACAACCCCAGGTGAGGCCGAGTCAGTGATCGTCATCGTCCACTCATTGGACACACCCGCGGCCGGAACTGTCGGAGTGAACGCAATCGAGATATTCTCAGACGTCCCCAAATTGTCATAATACTCAATCGAAAGCTCCGAAGGCACACCCGTTGAGCCTGCCTCGGTTCCTGTCGCCGGTAGATTCACACCCAGATCAACCCGTGTCGTCGGCTCCCCAGAGAATTGGTTCACATTGACTTGGACAGGCTTCAACCCGTCTGATGTATCACGCGGATAGGTCGGGACTGTCCCGTCAGGTGACGCAGGCCACCCCATCAGAACAAGGCCGGCCTCGCTGCTCAGATAGCCGTTTGAGTCGGTCCGGAAAGAACCCGTCGTGGCCAAAAGCATTTGAGGCTGGCCATTGCCTGCGTTCACCTCAGAATCGCGCGCTACAGGGAAAAAGCCGTTGCCGCGTACCGCAAGATCGGTAGGGTTTGAGGTCGCGACAAGTGCGCCGCGCTCGTCGATCAGCCGCTGGGTGGTCGTGCGCACACCCCCCGCCGAATACGTGCCGCCCGTAGATGAAATCACCATGGAATGGAAATCTGCATCCATACGCTTGTATCCGTAGGTTGCGGAGTTCGCGATATTGTCCGAGATGGTGGCGAGCCGCGTCGCATTGGCCGTCAAACCGGCCACACCGGCATTGAGCGAAGAAGAGATTGTCATGAATACGCCTTTCTGCTGCATCAAACTTACTTGAGCAGCAGATTTAAGGCGTTTCGCTTAACACAGACCTAACATCACCCAACCCAATCCTCTAAAATTGGACAGAGTTTCACGAACCCCGCCTGAGCAAGACAATCTCCAGACGGTTGTTGCGCACCGCCATAGGGTTGCTCACAGCGGGTGATTTATCCGCATGCCCTGTCTGGCGTTGGATCCGGTCACTTTTCAGGCCACGAGCTTCCAGTAGCATACGCATCCGGTTCGCACGCTCTGCCGACAAGCTCCAGACGGGGTTGTCAGCCAACACAACCGGCTCTGCCTTGGTATGTGCGCCAATAGCAATGCCGCTTTCTGTCAACATCGCAACCCGCGCAATCACCTCGGCAAGGTCGCGCAAGACCGCTGTGGGCTTATCCGTCCCCACATCAAACAACGCGAGCCCCTCAAGATCGAAAATCTCGATAATCATACCTTCATCTGTCACTCGCGTTACAATGTGCTTCATCGTCTCTTCCGAGACCATGCTTTCGCCACCAAGCCCCATGAGTGCTTCTTCAATTTTTCGAAAAGCCTCCTCGCTCTCGGCCACTTTATCTGCGTCTTCCGCAATACCCATCTCGCCACGCGCTTGGCGTGATTCCGTGGGGTGCAAGCTGCTGGCGCCTGTTCCGTTTTGCGGCATTGCCTCTTCCGAGAAGACAGAGTCGCCCCCGAAGTTGCCATCACCACCCCCCGAAATCCGGTTGATAGGGATGGTCGGACTAAAATAATCCGCCACGCCTTTGCGTTGCTGCTCTGTTGTTGCGTTCAACAGCCACATCAAAAGAAAAAACGCCATCATAGCGGTTACGAAGTCAGCATAAGCAACCTTCCAGGCACCACCATGGTGCCCACCAGCTATAACTTTCTTCTTTCTCTTGATGATGACTGGCGCGAGATTGCTCTGTGCGCTCATATCCACCACCTTGTTTTACTCACCCACCATCAAAGCTAAGCGCCAACTCTTACCAGTGACTTAACAAAACAAGGCATTTCAATGATCTATAAAGGCCGCATTGTGTCGCCCGGGGCAATGCGCGGGCTGAGCACGATCTTCTCGTCAAACGTCACCGCGTCATCTTGCGAGCGCGCCAGGATGATCTCCGCCGCCTTACGGCCAATCTCGGCGCGGCAAGCGTCCATACTGGCCAGAACCTTGGGCAAGCCTTGCAACAGCTCCACCCCGTTAAAGCCCGCAAGCCCGATCTGCCCGGGCACATCGATACCCGCCTCAAGGCAGTAGAGCAAACCGCCCGCACCGATCATGTCATTGGAATAGTAGATAAAGTCGAGATCAGGCGTGCGCTCAAGCACCGCTTTTGTCATCTCGCGGCCCTTGGCCAAGGCCGAGCCACCTGAGTAAAACTCCTGATCCGCCATCTCGATCCCCGCCTTGGCGAGCGACTGTGTAAAGCCCTCAAACCGTTTGCGCGCGCGGTGATCAAGCGGCATCTTTGTGCCCAGAAACGCGATGCGCCTGTGCCCGGCTGCCGCAATCGCTTCGCCCATCATGCGCCCTGCCGCACGGTGGCTGATGCC
Source organism: Lentibacter sp. (assembly GCF_965658795.1). NCBI lineage: Bacteria > Pseudomonadati > Pseudomonadota > Alphaproteobacteria > Rhodobacterales > Roseobacteraceae > Lentibacter > Lentibacter sp. The sequence continues at coordinate 123,363 of NZ_CBFHTG010000008.1, forward strand.
CACAGCCGTATCTACGGGCTCGCCATCCACATCCATAATCTCGACAACAGGGATCCCCGAGGCCGCAAGCATCGCTCGCGCGTTATCAGAGTGCTCAAGCCCCGCGATGATCACACCAGAGGGCCGCCACGAGAGCATCTCATACAGCACCTTCTCTTCTTTCTCAGGCAAATAGTCTGTAATCCCGACAACAGGCTGCAAGCCGCTGTCCTCCAACACAGAGGTCACACCAGACAGAACTTCAGGGAAGACCATGTTCTTCATCGAAGGGATGATGACAGCGACAAGGTTCACCCGCTGGCTCGCAAGTGCGCCCGCAATCTTGTTGGGCACATAGCCCAGCCGCTTTGATGCGGCGAGCACCTTCTCCCGCGTCGCGTCAGACACATCGCCACGGTTGCGAAGCACACGGCTCACCGTCATCTCCGAGACACCCGACGCTTCCGAAACATCCCTCAAAGTCAAAGGCCGAACACTGCGCTTCATCATGTTGCAAACCCTCACACTGCTGCCAGCAGACGTTAGCGCAAGCACCAAGCCCCCCGCAAGCGGGTTGAGAGCTTGCCCATCAGCTTCGTTAAGACTTGCAGGCCCAAAAGGTTAACGTTAAGAGGCGTTAACCATGTTTTAGAGCCTTTTGGTTAACGCGCGCGGTTTTGGCCAAACACTGGCACACCGCGCCAGACCAACGGCCACAAACCGCCCCTTGAAAGGGTGCAAAAGCGCCCCGTGCCGCCAGCCGCTCAGGCAAGACACAGCGCAGCAAAAACACCCCATCAAAACGACAGCTGAAAAGACATCCCGCGCTATACGCAGGGATTCTGCTTCGCCCAAAGCTCGTTTGGGAAAGTCGCTCAAAACCACGCCCCAAAATGCAAAAAGAGCGAGCCAAAGCCCGCTCTTTCCGTAACTCAAATCCGCAAGGGATTAGAAGTTGAACACTACGCCGAAGTCAGCAAATGTTTGATCGTTTGTTTTCTCAACACCACCTTTGAGTGTCGCACCACCGAGATCGTGCGCAAAGCCAATACCGTATGACTTGTCGTCAATAGTGTTTGCTTCGTTGTCGTTGTAGTACGCGTTTACAGTTGTAGCCGCACCTACAGAGAACTTACCTGAAACAGTAGACTGCTGATCGCCACCTTTTGTTTTAGCTGTGCCAAAACCAAGAGTTACGCCACCGAGCTTACCTGACACTGTCAGAGCTGATTCAGTGTTAGCCGCTGTATCTGTGTCCGACAGAGCTGCAGCAACAGTCCAACCGTTCATTGAGTATGCTGCGAAACCTTCGGTGTCAGTTCCGTTCGTTGATACGTGCGTTGAGAAGTCACCAACTGAGTATGTTACTTCAACTGCTTCTTTCGTACCAGCTGCGCCAGCGCCTGTGCTGCTGAATGACATTGATGAACCAGTTACGAGACCAGCAAAGCTAAGACCTGTAAGACCTACAGCTT
>NZ_CBFHTG010000009.1:0-36523 GCF_965658795.1 Lentibacter sp.
AAAGATTGCCCATTATACTCCCAAAGCTTTGGGAACTTGAGTCACGCTACCCTGATGGTCTCAAGCGGATTAATGGGCCTTACTCCTAATATATGCTGGCAAGGCTCATCGGTTTGCCTGTGTTTACTTGGGGCATAGCTATGGTCTGTACCGACATTGCGCCAGTGTTCCTTAGTATTTTTGAAAGTTCATCTGGGGAAGAAAGCAACGTGCTTGAGCGGAGTGATGTTGTTGGCGTGCAGCCTGTTGCGCCCTGTCGGCTTTTTCTTGGCACAACGAAAAACGCCGCCCCAAGAGGAGCGGCGTTTCTTTTCCAGAAAGCTGTTCGGCTTTAGAAGCCAAGGCCTTCGTATTTCTTTTTGAACTTGGACACGCGTCCGCCAGCGTCGAGGAGGCGCGAGTTGCCGCCTGTCCATGCTGGGTGAACTGTTGGGTCAATATCAAGCGCAAGCGTGTCGCCTTCGGCGCCCCATGTGGAGCGCATCTTGAGCATTGTACCATCGGTCATTTTGACTTCGATGAAGTGGTAATCGGGGTGAATATCTTTTTTCATGGTGTCTCTCCCGCTTACGCTTCAGCGCGTGGCTTGTAGTTGGTGACTTCTGCGATACGGGCCGATTTGCCACGGCGTGCGCGCAGGTAGTACAGCTTGGCGCGACGAACGCGGCCACGACGTACTACTGTGATTTCGTCGATGTTTGTCGAGTGGAGCGGGAAGACCCGTTCTACACCTTCACCGAAGCTGATTTTGCGCACGGTGAACGAACCGTCGATGCCTTTGCCGTTCTTGCGGCTGATGCAAACGCCTTCGTAGTTCTGAACACGTGTGCGCGTGCCTTCGGTTACTTTAAAGCCAACGCGAATTGTGTCGCCTGCTTTGAAATCGGGGATCTTTTTCCCCAGCTCAGCAATCTGCTCAGCTTCGATTTGTCTCAGAAGGTCCATTGACCGTCTCCTAATTTTGCTCGCGGTTTTTCCACGAAGTTTTCGCGCGTCCCATAGCTCCGTGTCTTCGGTCGGGTCGCGTGCGCGCCCGCAGGAGGGTAGGCCGACATTGCTTGTCGTATGGGTGTGTTGCGAGGTGCTGAAGAAGGCACATAACACAATAAGCCCAGAGCCACGAAAGTGATTCCAGACTTGGCGGTTCTAGGGCCGATCGGCCTTTAGATCAAGGGGTTTTGGTGGCTTTCTGGTCGAGAAAGGCCTGCCACATGTCTGGGCGGCGCTCTTTGGTGAGATCTTCCGACATTTTGCGACGCCATTTGGCGATTTCGCCGTGGTGCCCGGACATGAGCACATCAGGGATACTGCGGCCCTCCCATTCGGGGGGCTTGGTGTATTGCGCGTGCTCCAGCAGGCCGTTTGAGTGGCTTTCCTCTTCGGTGCTGTCTGCATTGCCAAGCACACCCGGAATAAGGCGCACAGAGGCGTCCAGAAGGGCTTGGGCGGCGATTTCCCCCCCCGTGAGAACGTAGTCGCCCATGGACACTTCGACCACGCCGTAGTGGTCAAGAACCCGCTGGTCTACCCCCTCAAAACGCCCGCAAAGCAGCGTGGCCCCGGGGCCTGCGGCGAGAGATTTGGCCATGTTCTGTGTGAAGGGTTTGCCCCTTGGGCTCAAGTAAATAAGGGGGAGAGGGGCTTGCGCGCGTTTGCGCGCGGCCTCTATCGCAGCAGCCACCACATCAGGGCGCAGCACCATACCCGCACCGCCGCCTGCGGGCGTGTCATCGACGTTGCGGTGTTTGCCGATCCCGAAGGGGCGCAGATCAATTGCATCAAGCTGCCAAAGGCCGTCTTTGAGCGCTTTGCCTGTCAGGCTCTGACCCAGAACACCGGGAAAGGCATCGGGAAACAGCGTGATGACTTGCGCTGTCCAGACGTTGGCGAGCTGCTCGTCTTCCATCAAGGCACGCGGCTTGAAGGAGGGGCGGATAGCCTTGCGGCCGTGGGATTTGTTGGGCGTATCGGTCATGTCTGTGGCTTAGCGCTCAAGTCGCAGCATGTCACGGGTGATAATGATCTTCTCATAGCGCCGCAGATAGCTCATGCCGAGGAGGGAGCCTGCGAGGTCTCCCTCGTTGACATAGGCGCGCACGTTTTCATCAACGATTCCGTCGACATCAAAGCGCTCCAGAACAACTGGCGCGATGCGCACACGGCCATTGGCGGTATTTGCCGTGTGGATATAAGCCAACTGGTCGGCTGCGAGCCCTGCGCGCGCCGCGTCTTCCTGACTGAGCACAATACCCGTTGCGCCTGTATCAATGACAAAGCGAATTGCTGCGCCATTTATCTGTGCGTTCAAATAGTAGTGCCCGTTTGCTTCACGGGGCAGTTCTATGACGCCTGATGAGATGTTAACGCTCTGAGTGTTACGAAAAGGTGAAACCAGCGTATCGCCGAAGCTGTAAATGCCCAGAGCGACTGTGAGCACCAGAAGCCACCGCAGCATTTCCTGACCGAGGGGCGTCATATGTGCGCGGCGTTTCCAGAGCCGCAGCCCACCGAGAGCTGCGAGGACAAGCGCCAGTACAAAGAGGCCTTGCCAAAGCTCCATGGCTCAACCGCCCGCAAAGCCGAAGGCGCGTAGGCCATCGAGCACAAATTGAACGGCCAATGCCGCCAGCAACATGCCCAGGAGGCGGGTGGCCACATTGATCCCTGTCTTGCCCAAAGCGCGTTCGAGCAAAGCCGAGGCTTGCAGCGACAGGAAGACAACAAAAAGAACAACAGCAGTCATGCCGATAACAGCCAAAGTGCCTGTAATACCTGGCACTTGGCCGGCCAGAAGGATGACTGAAGCAATCGCACCGGGGCCTGCGAGCAAAGGCACCGCGAGGGGAAAGACCGAGGGATCATGGCTTGCGTCTGGTTCATCGGTGGCTTGGTCTTCGCGCCGTTTGGTGCGGCGCTCGAACAGCATTTCAAGGGCCGTCAGAAACAGCAGGATACCCCCCGCCACGCGGAAGGCAGGCATCGAGATTCCGATGAAGTGCATCAAGGCTTCGCCAAAGACGGTAAAGGCGGCAAGGATGAAGAAGGCCACGAGGCAGGCCCGCAAGGCGATGCGGCGGCGCTCAACTGTTGGTGTGCCTTGGGTGATGGTGGCAAAAATCGGCGTGAGAGCGATAGGGTCGATGATCACAAACAGGGTGGCAAAAGCTGAAATGATAAAAGCAGTGGTGATCAAGCTTCGGCCTCCTCAAGCTTGGCGAGCGCGGCTTCCCAGAGCGATTCGGCGCGTTTGAGCGCGGTTTTCAGCTCGCCGTCTTTGCGCCGCAGCTCGGGCACTGCGTGTTTGCGCTCCGAATACAGCGTTGGATCGGCCAACATTTCATCCATGCGGGCGCGCATTCTTTCAAGCTTTTCAACGCGCTCTTCGCATTTTCGCACCTCGGCGCGCAGCTCGAGAACAGAGAGGCGGGGCGCGCGTTTGGGCTTTTCGGGCTTTTGCGCCTCAATCTTTTTTTCAGATTTTTTTTCAGGCGCGCCAAGCAGCATGGCACGGTAGGTTTCCAGATCGCCTTCATAGGGCTTAACGGCCCCGTCTTTGACGAGCCAGAGCCGGTCTGCCACGAGGCTGAGCAGGTGCATATCGTGGCTCACCAGAATGACTGCACCCGTGTAGGCGGTGAGCGCTTCAACCAGCGCTTCGCGGCTTTCGATATCAAGGTGGTTTGTCGGTTCATCGAGGATCAAGAGATGCGGCGCATCAATCGTGGCGAGCATGAGCGAGAGACGTGCCTTTTGGCCACCCGAAAGCTTGCCCACGAGGGTCTCTGCCTGCTCGGCGCCGATGCCAAAGCCGCCAAGGCGCGCGCGCAGGCGGGCGGGTGCTTCGCTGGGGCGCAAGCGGCGGATGTGGTCGATCGGGGTTTCGTCGATGAAAAGCTCGTCCACCTGATGCTGGGCAAAGAAGCCCACACGCAGCTTGGAAGAGGTAACCATCTGGCCTTTCATGAGATCAAGGCGGCCAGAGAGCAGCTTGGAGAGCGTTGACTTGCCCTCACCATTGCGCCCGAGCAGCGCGATGCGGTCGTCCTGATCGATGCGCAGGTCAAGGTGGGAGAGGATCGCTTTGCCGTCATAGCCGACAGAGCCGCCCTCGACGCGGATGATGGGCGGCGAAAGCTCTTCGGGGGAGGGGAAGGTGAAGCGCTTGAGCGCGGCTTCTTGCGGTGTGGTGATGGGCTTGAGCTTGGCAATCGCCTTGATGCGCGACTGGGCCTGAACGGCCTTTGACGCCTTGGCGCGGAAGCGGTCTACAAAGCTTTGCAGGTGGGCTTTGCGCGCTTCGATCTTGCGGTTCTCGGATTCGGCCACGGCGAGGCGCGCGGCGCGGGTCTCGGCGAAGGTGTCATAGTTGCCTTGGTAGAGCGTCAGCTTTTTGTCTTCCAAATGCAGGATCGCGCCCACGGCACGGTTGAGCAAGCCACGGTCGTGACTGACGATGAGGACCGTATGCGGGTATTTCGCCAGATAGCTTTCAAGCCAGAGCGCGCCCTCAAGGTCGAGATAGTTGGTCGGCTCATCGAGCAGCAAGAGGTCTGGCTCGGAAAAGAGCACAGCCGCCAGCGCCACGCGCATCCGCCAGCCGCCAGAGAAGGCCGAGCAGGGCTGGTGCATCTCGTCGGCGGTAAAGCCAAGGCCACGCAGGATGGTTGAGGCGCGCGCCTCGGCGCTCCATGCGTCAATGTCCGCAAGCCGCGTCTGCACTTCGGCGATGCGGGCCGGATCTGTGCTCGTGTCTGCCAAAAGGTCGGCGCGCTCGATATCGGCGGCCAGCACTGTGTTGAGCAAGGAAACTTCATTGCCGGGCACTTCCTGCGCCACGCCACCGATGCGCGCGCGGGTTGGCAGGCTGAAAGAGCCTGTGTCCAGCGGCATTTCACCACGGATCACGCGGAAGAGCGTGGTCTTGCCTGTGCCGTTTCGGCCCACGAGGCCAACTTTGTGGCCAGTGGGAATAGAAACGGAGGCGTCCTCGATGAGGGGGCGGCCAGCGACGGAGTAGGATATGTTTTCAAGCTTGAGCATTCGGGCGACTTAGCAGAGCGCCGCCTGCCTTGCTAGAGGATATACGCGCAAGACATCGCTTGTGAGCCGCAAGAAAGCGGCGTAACCCTTCGGGGGTCGAACACAGGTTAACAAACGATGCCGCCACGCCAGCCCAAACTGATCACCCTTATTTTGCTCACAGCGATTTCAGTGCTCTCGCTGAATATGTTTTTGCCCGCTCTGGCGCAAATGGCTGTGAGCTTTGAAGTCAGCTATGCTGTGATATCAGTTGCCGTTGGCGGCTATATGGTTGTCTCTTCTGTGTTGCAGCTGATTATTGGGCCGCTGTCGGATATGTATGGCCGCAGGCCGGTTATACTGGGCAGTATGGCCCTGTTTTTGCTGGCCTCTCTGGGCTGTTACCTTGCCGAGAATGTCTGGCTGTTTCTGGCCTTTCGGATGCTGCAGGGCGCTGTCATTTCGGGGATGGTGCTGAGCCGTGCTGTGGTACGCGATATTGCTCCGCCCAGTGAGGCGGCGCGGCTCTTGGGGGTGATTGGCACGGCCATGGCGCTTGCGCCTCTCTTGGGGCCGGTTCTGGGCGGATTTCTGGGTGAAACCTTTGGCTGGCGGGCCAATTTTATGGCCTATGCTCTCATGGGGGCGTTTATGCTGGCGCTGAGCTGGCGCGACTTGAGCGAAACCAACCTCACGCCCTCTGACAGCTTTACGGCGCAGTTTCGCGCCTATCCCGAGCTGTTCAAGAGCGCTTTGTTCTGGGCCTATTGCCTCTGCCTTGGTGGCTCTGTGGGCGGGTTTTACGCCTTTTTGGGGGGCGCGGCCCTTGTGGGAGAGGGGCTCTTTGGCCTTACGCCCTCCCAGCTGGGTTTCGGGATCGGCTCCATTTCGGCGGGCTTTATGCTGGGCAACTTTCTCACGGGTCGCCTTTCGGGGCGTGTGAGCATGTTGCGCTTGATGTTCTGGGGCCGGATCTCGGCCACGTTCGGGCCGCTGCTTGCCATCACGGTTATGGCGCTTGGCGCGATGAACTTCTGGGTGATGTTTGCAGGGGCGATCTCTGTGGGGCTTGGCAACGGTCTGACGCTGCCCACGGCGAATGCGGGTGTGATGTCGGTCAATCCGCGTTTGGCAGGGAGCGCATCGGGGCTGTCTGGCGCGCTGACGATCCTTGGCGGGGCAGGGGCCACGGCACTCACCGGCGCTTTGGCTGGCGGGCCTTTGGGGGCGTATGTGTTGATGGGGCTTATGAGCGCCAGCTCGGGTGTGGGCCTTCTGGCTGTGCTCTGGATCGGCAGGCTGGAGCGCGCTCAATAGCGCTTTTCAAAGCGCGGGCCACATGATAGCAGGGCGCAAATTCAACCTTTTTGACAGCAACAGGAGCCTAAAAACATGGCCATTCAACGCACATTCTCGATCATTAAACCAGACGCAACAAAGCGCAACCTGACAGGCCAGATTGCGGCCAAGTTTGAGGCTGCTGGCCTTCGCATTGTTGCTTCAAAGCGCATCCAGATGACACTTGCCCAAGCGCAGCAGTTTTACGGTGTCCACTCAGAGCGCCCCTTCTTTGACGAACTCTGCGAATTCATGATCTCCGAGCCAATCGTTGTACAGGTTCTGGAAGGCGAAGACGCCATCGCGAAGAACCGTGAAGTTATGGGCGCAACAAACCCAGCTGACGCTGCCGAAGGCACGATCCGCAAGGAATTCGCGCTCTCAATCGGTGAGAACTCGGTACACGGTTCTGACGCGCCAGAGACAGCTGCTGAAGAAATCGCTTTCTTCTTCTCAGGTCTTGAACTGGTCGGCTAAGCCTTCTTTTCGACCACACCAATAACATCAAGGGCCGCCTCAAGCTGAGAGCGGCCCTTGTCATGTCTGCTGGCCTTGAGCGCATCAAAAATTAGGCGAAGCTTTTGTTTTTCCTCGCCTTTACAGTCATTCCACGGGCGGCCTTGCAAGGCCATGTGGAGCGCATAATAGGCAATAAAGTGGGGGCGGCTCCCCGCGCTGAGCAAGCGGCCATAGGCAGCATCAGCGCCAAGCGCGCGCAGCTCTTCGGCTGTGGCGATGCCAACCGCGTTGAAGGCGCTTTCCATGGCGGGGCCAAGGTTGCGGATGCTAGAGATAGGTGTGCCCATGCCCGCCAGTCTAGACGAGCGCACAGGGCCTGTCAGCTTAAAGCGATGCGTAGTCTGTGATGACGGGCGCTTTGGGCGCGGGGCGCTCCTGATTGCCAATGGGCGCGGATGTTTGGGGCTGTGAAGCGGGCATGAAAGCCTCCTCATGGCGTTTGATCTCTCCTGCTAGTCTAGCCATTCACTTAGCCAAATAAGGGGCTGCAATGTGGTGAAACTATGAAAGCCGAAGAGGCGTGAAACATAAGTGGTATTTTTTGCACAAGTTGCGGGTTTGAGCGCTTGACGCGGGCTGGGGCTGCGCATATGACCTGCCTCACGCTTTGGAGCATCTGAAGCGTGCAGTGAGCGGTTGTAGCTCAGATGGTTAGAGTACCGGCCTGTCACGCCGGGGGTCGCGGGTTCGAGCCCCGTCAACCGCGCCACACTGCACTTGAAGATGCTCTTGAGAAGATGCGCGGTTGTAGCTCAGCTGGTTAGAGTACCGGCCTGTCACGCCGGGGGTCGCGGGTTCGAGCCCCGTCAACCGCGCCACTTTCTCCCTTCCTTAACAGTAGGTAAACGATGCGCGGTGCACTTCAGAACATATCCTGGCTTGTTGTGCTGATTCTCGTGGTGTTTCTGGGCTTTGCGCCATTTGTTCCCGAGCCTCATATTTGGGAAAAGTTGAAATTATTATTTGCTGGCGAATTGCGCGCGGCTGTCGATGTGTTTGATCTTGTGATGCATGGCGCGCCCTTTCTTCTGGCGCTGGCCAAACTCGCAGAACATAAAACACGCCCAACAAATTGATTCTCATTTTGCTGCGCAGGGGTTAAACCTGTGTGAAACGCCCGAACACGAGAGCGAGCAGAGTGATGAGTAAGCCTTCAAAGTACAAGATTGCAGCTGTGACCATGCTGCGCGATGACCTTTTTTTCCTCAAGATATGGCTGGAGTATTACGGCGAGATGCTGGGGCGGGAGAACTGCTATATCGTCAACCACGGGCACACGCCCGAGGTGGCCGAAATGGCCAAGGGCTGCAACATCATCGGCATTCCCGGAGATCACCACAAGAACTTCGATATGAAGCGCTGGCGCTTGCTCAACAACATTGTGCAGGGGCTGAACGCCTATCATGACCATGTGATCGTGGGGGATGTGGACGAGCTTGTGGTGCTTGACCCAGAGCTTGGGAGCCTGCCTGCGTTTCTCTCCAAGCAAAAGCAGCGCCAAGTGATCACGCCCTTGGGGCTGGAGGTGATCCACCGTCTCGACATTGAAGAAAAACCGATTGAAAACAAGGTTCTCGGCCCGCGCAGGCATGTGAGGATCGCGCCGCATTACTCCAAGCCCTGCATCATCTCGGCTGGGGTCAAGATCGCCCGTGGCGGGCATTTTACCCAGTATGAGAAGATCAATGCGCCTGAGGGGCTGTATCTCTTTCACCTCAAGTTTTGTGACTTTGCCGAATACACCCGCGCGATGGACCGCCGCAACGCGATCACCGAAGAGATCGGCGCGACCAAGAAAGAGGCCGCGATTGGCGGTCACTGGTTTGCCGATGCGCGGGGCGAAGACCGCGACGTCTTTGAAACCATGGGTAAATTCGAGATGAAAGAAGGCTTTGATGTGGGCTTTTACCGCCAAGCCATGATCGACAGCTTCGAGCCACGTGGCGACACGGGGTTTTACCACTTCGAGCGCCCTGACTATGAGGTGCAATTTAGGCTGCCAGAGCGATTTGCCGGGGTTTTCTGAGGAGGCGTGGTGGGTTTGCACCCACCCTACGAAGGCGCGTTAACTTTTGGCAGGAAGCGCTGATTCCGGGGGGGTGATATGTGTGCACCCCCTGTGCACCCTGCGTGCACCGCCAAAACGCAGGTTTTCAGGCTCCCCCAAACGTAAACGCCGCGCACGGGCGGTTAAGCTCATGCGCGGCGTTTGTTAACTTTTGGCGGTTTCAGCTCAGGCGAGCATGGCCATCGGGTTTTCCAGATTGTCGACGATGTGCTTGAGCAGCTCGGCCCCGAGCGCGCCGTCAATCACGCGGTGATCAACAGACATTGTCACAGACATGACCGTTGCCACTGTCAGCTCGCCGTCAGCGCCGACCACAGGCTTTTTGACGCCTGCGCCCACAGCAAGGATACCTGCGTGGGGCGGGTTTACGATGGCATCAAAGTTGTCGATGCCCATCATCCCGAGATTTGAAATGGCGAAGCTGCCGCCTTGGTACTCGTGCGGCGCAAGCTTGCGGTCACGGGCGCGGGCGGCGAGATCTTTCATCTCGGTGGAGAGTGCCGAGAGAGACTTCATTTCGGCGTCCTGCAAGACGGGTGTAAAGAGGCCACCCTCGATGGCGACAGCAACAGCCACATCAGAGGCTTTCATCTGAAGCACACGATCGCCCGCCCAGACAGCATTGGCCGTGGGCACGGCTTGCAGCGCCAGCGCGGTTGCCTTGATGATGAAGTCATTGACCGAGAGCTTCACGCCACGGCCCTCAAGCTGCTTGTTGAGCTGGGCGCGGAAGGCCATGAGCGCATCAAGCTTGATATCGCGGCGCAGGTAGAAGTGCGGCACGGTTTGCTTGGCCTCGGTGAGGCGGGCGGCGATGGTTTTGCGCATGCCGTTGAGGCTGATCTCTTCGTAGGTGCGGCCCTCATAGGCGCGGGCCACCATGTCTGCGCTCGGGCTTGAGGGCATGGCCGCGGCGGGCGCGGCGGCGGCGGCCTGAGCCGTGGGCGCTGCACTACTTGGCTTGGCCTCAAGCACATCGGCTTTTACGATACGGCCTTTGGGGCCTGAGCCGGTGATCTGGGTCAGGTCGAGGCCCTTATCGGCGGCGATGCGGCGCGCGAGCGGTGAGGCAAAGATGCGCGCGCCGTCTTTCTTGGGTGCGGCGGGGGCAGGGGCTGCGGGCGCGTCAGCGGCCGCCTTCGGGGCCTCTTCCTTGCCCGCGTCAGCCGCCTTTGGCGCTTCTGCGGCTTTGGCTGGGGCTGCGCCAATGTCTGATGCGCTTTCGCCCTCTTCCAGAAGCACGGCGATGGCGGTGTTCACTTTCACGCCTTCTGTGCCTTCGGCGATGAGCAGCTTGCCGACGATACCTTCGTCGACGGCTTCAAACTCCATCGTGGCCTTGTCTGTTTCGATCTCGGCAAGCAGGTCGCCCGAGGAGACGGTGTCGCCCTCTTTGACGAGCCATTTTGCAAGCGTGCCTTCTTCCATCGTGGGGGAGAGGGCGGGCATGAGGATTTCTGTTGGCATGATCGCGCTCCCTTAGCGGTAGGTGACTTGTTTGACGGTGGCGACGACCTCGTCGGTGGTGACCAGCGCGTGCTTTTCGAGGTTGGCAGCGTAGGGCATGGGAACATCCTTGCCTGTGCAGCTCAAGACGGGTGCATCGAGGTAGTCAAATGCACGGGTCATGATGGTGGCTGCGAGGTGGTTGCCCATAGAGGCGACGGGCCAGCCTTCTTCGACTGTCACGCAGCGGTTGGTCTTCATGACCGAGGCGATGACGGTGTCATAATCAATCGGGCGCAGCGTGCGCAGGTCGATGACTTCGGCCGAAATGCCTTCTTCGGCGAGCTTTTCAGCCGCTTCCAGCGCATATGTCATGCCGATGCCGAAGCTGACGATGGTCACGTCGGTGCCTTCACGCCAGATGCGGGCTTTGCCGAACGGAACGGTGTAGTCATCCATGACGGGGACATCGAATGTCTTGCCATAGAGGATCTCGTTTTCGAGGAAGATCACCGGATTGGGATCGCGGATCGCTGTTTTCATGAGGCCCTTATAGTCAGAGGCCGAGTAGGGCATGACGACTTTGAGGCCCGGGATCTGGGCGTACCATGCGGCGTAGTCCTGTGAGTGCTGCGCACCCACGCGGGCGGCGGCACCGTTGGGGCCACGGAAGACCATGGGCGCGCCCATCTGGCCACCTGACATATAGAGCGTCTTGGCGGCGGAGTTGATGATGTGGTCAATCGCCTGCATGGCGAAGTTGAATGTCATGAACTCGACAATCGGCTTGAGGCCCCCAAAAGCCGCGCCTGTGGCGATGCCGGCAAAGCCGTGCTCTGTGATGGGCGTGTCGATGACGCGCTTGGAGCCGAATTCGGCCAGCATGCCTTGGGTGATTTTGTAGGCGCCTTCATATTCGGCGACTTCTTCGCCCATGATGAAGACATCTTCGTCGCGGCGCATTTCTTCTGACATGGCTTCGCGCAGGGCTTCACGCACGGTTTGTTGCTTCAGCTCGGTGCCTTCGGGCCAGTCGGGGCTGGTGTTGGCCACGGGGGCTGCTGCGGCCGGGGCAGCGGCTTGCGCTGGCACAGATGCGGGCGCGGCGGCGGCTGGTGCTGCGGCCTCGGCCGCACTTGCGCTCATGTCTTCGCCTTCTTCGCCGATGATGGCGATGGGGGTGTTCACCTTCACGCCTTCGGTGCCTTCGGCGATGAGCAGTTTGCCGATGACGCCTTCGTCAACCGCTTCAAACTCCATCGTGGCTTTGTCTGTTTCGATTTCGGCGATGATATCGCCTGAATTTACGGTGTCGCCTTCTTTGACCATCCATTTGGCCAATGTGCCTTCTTCCATGGTTGGCGAGAGGGCGGGCATGAGAATTTCGATTGCCATTGTGTGTGTCTCCCTCAGGCTTCTTGCGGAATTTCGTCGGCGTAAATGTCTGTCCAAAGCTCGCTCAGGGCGGGCTCGGGGCTCTCTTTGGCAAAGTCGGCGCTTGCGTTGACCACGGCCTTGATCTCTTTGTCGATCTCTTTGAGCTCTTCTTCGGTGGCGTGGTTGCCTTGCAAAAGCATGCTGCGCACGCTTTCGATGGGGTCACGCTCTTCGCGCATTTTCTGCACCTCTTCACGGGTGCGGTATTTGGCGGGGTCTGACATGGAGTGGCCACGGTAGCGGTATGTTTTCACTTCCAGAATGTAGGGGCCTTCGCCCGAACGGCAGTGGGCGGTGGCCTTTTCGGAGGCGGCTTGCACGGCCAGAACATCCATACCATCCACCAGCTCACCCGCGATGCCGAAGGCGGCGCCGCGTGTGTAAAGGTCGGGTGTTGATGTCGAGCGCGCTTGCGAGGTGCCCATGGCGTATTGGTTGTTTTCGATCACGAAAATCACCGGCAGCTTCCAGAGTGCGGCCATGTTGAAGGTTTCATAGATCTGGCCCTGGTTGGCCGCACCATCGCCGAAGTAGGCGAAGGTGACATTGTCGTTGCCTTTATACTTGTCTGAAAAGGCAAGGCCCGCACCCAGCGGCACTTGCGCTGCAACGATGCCGTGGCCACCGTAGAAATGTTTCTCCTTGGAGAACATGTGCATGGAGCCGCCTTTGCCCTTGGAGTAGCCGCCTTCGCGGCCTGTGAGCTCGGCCATCACGCCGTTGGGGTCCATGCCGCAGGCGAGCATGTGGCCGTGGTCGCGGTAAGAGGTGATGCGTTTGTCACCGTCTTTGGCCGCAGCCTCAAGGCCCACAACAACCGCTTCCTGACCGATGTAGAGGTGGCAGAATCCGCCGATCAGGCCCATGCCGTAGAGCTGGCCAGCCTTTTCCTCGAATCGCCGAATGAGCAACATGTCTTTGTAGAAGGCTCTAAGCTCTTCCGCAGAAGTATTTGATTTCGCTTTGGTTTTACGGGCGGCCATGCGCTGCGTCCCCCTTCGGTCACAATTAGTTTAGCGTTAAACTATTAATTACACGAAATTATCTTGCGAGGCGAGGATTTATTTGAAACGCCCCGCTTGAGCCTGCTTAAGACAGGCAGCCAGAGAGTGCGACCTCGGCCACAGCGCTGCCTGTGAAGGGCGCTGAGAGCGTTTGGCCGCCTTGGCTGTAAGACACAGTCGCGCCGTCGATTTCTGAGCCGGTCACGGTGATTTCGCGTTGGCCTATCGTGTCATCCACATCAATTGTGAAGGCGATGGCGGCATTGGGGGCGAGGCTGCGAATGTCGAGTGTGAGCGCTGATTGCCCGTCTTGCACCTGAGGCGCGTTGGTGAGCGCCTCTTGCCCGGAGACGACCTCAAAGGGCTGGAAGACCTGCACCCCTGCGCCTTGGGCGGTCACATCAAAGATCAGCCCGCCTTTTGACGGGGAGAGATCGAGCACCACTGTGGCATCCTCGAGCGCGCAAGCGCCTGTGTTGAGCAGGGTGAAGCGGTCTTTTGGCGCGCCTTCGGTAAAGGTGACGCGCAGGTCGGCCCATGCGGGTGTCGATAGGGCAAGTGAGGCCATGACCAACGTCATGCATAGGGCTTTGGGGGGTGTTTTCATAACAATCTACTCATAACAGGTCTCGGTTGGCGAAAGGCCACCTTTTGCACAGTATACACAGAGAGCGCCATTTGGCGCAGAGCTTTTTGAGAAAGCTTCAGAGCGGGTGGTGCTGTAAAGGGCGCGTTAGCGGATGACGATTTCGTCGGCGCGCACGTAGCCAAGGATATCACGGGCGCGCTCGCTCAGCAGATCGAGGTCGAGAAAATCATCTGACAGGCGCATTGTGAGGTTTTCCATGCGGGCCACGCGCGCTTCGAGCGCGGTCAGCTCCAGTGCAAGGGCGCGCTGCTCTGCTTCGATTTCGGAGCGGCGGAAGAGCCCGTAGTCGCCCTGAATGGCGGCAAAGACAAAATAAAGCGTCAGGCTGAAGGCAACGGCAAAAAACACCAGAGGCCCAACGGCAGGTGATTTGCGGGTGTTGGTTGCGTTCATTTTGTCTCATGCCTCATGCGCGCTTTGGAGCGGGCTTTATTTTTATCGCCTCTTCTGGGCGTATTCCATCATGCCAAAAGCACGGGGGATTTGGAAGATGTGACGCAACGGTTTTGTTGGCTTTGAGTTTGATGCGAGTCCTAAATGCAACATGGATGTCAGGGAGGGACGGTGTGCAGACTTACGGGGACTACGAGGCGCGGGTGCGCGAGAGCTTCGGGCGCCAGAATATGATGGCAGAACTGGGGGTTGAACTGGTTTCGGTGGCGGCGGGTGAAGTGGCTTTCGAGATGCCCTTTCAGGCGCGGTTTGGCCAGCAGCACGGGTTTTTGCACGCTGGGGCCATAAGCGCGGCGCTTGATTCTGCGGCTGGCTTTGCCGCCCTTTCGGTTATGCCTGAAGAGGCGGGGGTGCTGACCATCGAGATGAAAGTCTCGCTGATGCGCGTGGCCAAGGCACCACGGTTTTGCTTTGTGGGCAAAGTGGTGAAAGCCGGGCGCAGTGTGACCTTTGCCGAGGCTGTGGCCTACGGGCTTGAGGCAGACGGGCGCAAGCAGGAGATCGCCAGGCTGAGTGCCAGTATGATGGTGGTCAGCGGGCGCGACGGCGTTGTGGGCTAAGTCTTTTGGCGCGGTGGCCTAGCCGCCGAGAGCGGCCACGCCGGGGAGGGTTTTGCCTTCCATCCATTCCAGGAATGCGCCGCCAGCTGTGGAGATATAGCTGAAATCATCTGCCGCATCAGCCGCATTCAGCGCCGCCACCGTATCGCCGCCGCCGGCAACGGTGACAAGGCCGCCTGCGCGCGTGAGCGCAGCAGCTTTTTGGGCCGCAGCAACAGTGGCTGTGTCAAAGGGCGCGATCTCGAAGGCGCCGAGCGGGCCGTTCCAGATCAGGGTTTTGAGCCCCTCAAGCGCTGTGAGAATAGCGGCGGTGCTGGCCGGGCCTGCATCGAGCACCATCTGGTCGTCTTCCAGCACGGTGCCCGCACCGAGCGGGAGTGTCTCAAACGCGGCACCTGCTTTGAAAGCGCGGGCCACTGCGCCGTCGGTGGGCAGGATGAGCTGGCAGCCTGTTGCCTCTGCCTTGGCCATTATCTCGCGGGCGGTGTCGAGCATATCGGCCTCAACGAGCGACGCGCCGAGGTCTGCGCCTTTGGCCATGAGGAAGGTGTTGGCCATGCCGCCACCGATGATGAGGGTATCGAGCTTTTCGACAAGGTTGGAGAGCAGGTCGAGCTTGGTGCTGACTTTGGCCCCGCCCACAACCGCGCCTACGGGGCGGGTGGGCTTGGCGAGCGCGCCTTCAAGCGCTGTCAGCTCGGCTTGCATGAGGCGGCCTGCGCAGGAGGGCAGCAGGCGCGCGACACCTTCTGTCGAGGCATGCGCGCGGTGGGCGGCGGAGAAGGCATCATTGCAGTAGACATCGCCCAAGCTGGCGAGGCGGGCGGCAAAGGCCGGATCATTGGCCTCTTCGCCTGCATGAAAGCGGATGTTCTCGATCAGGATGACTTCGGCGGCGCGGGCCTCTTCGGTGAGGTTTTCGGCGGCGTCCAGTGTTTCAACGAAGGACACGCTGTGGCCCAAGGCCTTTTCAAGCGCAGGCAGCACAACGCGCAGGCTCATATCGAGCACAACCTTGCCCTTGGGGCGGCCAAAGTGGGCGATGAGCAGGGGTGTGCCGCCTTTGGCGAGGATGGCCTCAACAGTTGGCACAATGCGCTCGATGCGGGTGGCATCGGAGACAACACCGTTTTGCACGGGCACGTTGATGTCGACACGGGTGAGCACGCGTTTGCCTGTGAGATCCAAATCGTCCAGTGTCATCCATCCCATCGGTCGTCTCTCCCTAATACACGTGTTGGGCTGGGGTTTGGCGCGATTGTGCGCAATCGTCAAGCTCTGGCCGCCTGCGGGCTTGTCGCGGGGCGCTTTGGGCCTTAGGTATCTCGCAATCAAAATGACAGGAGCGCCCGATGGCCGACTATAAAGACCCGGAAAACACAATTCTGATCGAACTCAAAGATGGCACCGTTGTCATCGAGCTTATGCCCGATATTGCGCCGGCGCATTGCGACCGCATGAAAGAGCTGGCGCGCGCTGGCAAATACGACAACGTCGCCTTTCACCGCGTGATTGACGGCTTTATGGCCCAGACCGGCGATGTCCAGCACGCCAACATGGAAGTGGATTACAACCCCGGCCGCGCAGGCACAGGCGGCTCTGATATGCCTGATCTGCCAGCCGAGTTTGGCCGTATTCCCCATGCACGCGGCTCGATTGGCGCGGCGCGTTCGGCCAACCCGAACTCGGCCAACAGCCAGTTTTTCATCAACTTCAAAGACAATGACTTCCTCAACGGCCAGTACACCGTCTATGGGCAGGTCACATCTGGCATGGAGCATGTTGACAAGATCGCCCGTGGCGAGCCACCGATGAACCCGGATCGTATGATCAGTGTGAAGGTTGCTGCAGATGCGTAAGCTTGCGTTTGCACTTGCCATGTTGGCTGCCAGCCCTGCGCTGGCCACGGGCCTCAAGATCGAGGTTGCGGGCGAAGCGAGTGGTGTGATCACGATCGACTTGCTTGAAGACGTGGCACCCAAGCACGTGGAGCAGATTGCGGCCCTGGCGGCAGAGGGCCAATATGACGGGGTGGCGTTTCACCGCGTGATTGAGGGCTTCATGGCGCAGACGGGCGATGTGGTGAATGGCAAGGTCGAAGGTGGAAACATGGCTATGGCAGGGACGGGCGGCTCAGACCGTGCGGATCTGAAGGCGGAGTTTTCAGACATCCCGTATGAGCGCGGTATTGTCGGCATGGCGCGCAGCCAGAGCCCTGATTCTGCGAACAGCCAGTTTTTCATCATGTTCACCGAGTATCCCTCGCTCAACGGGCAATACACCGTTGTGGGCCGTGTGACGGACGGGCTTGATGTGCTGGATGCGATCAAGCTTGGCAAAGGGCGCAACGGCGCTGTGATTGGCGCGCCTGATTATATGAAGAGCGTGACAGTGACCGAGTGAGCAAAGCTCTGCTGACGACACGTTACGGAGGGCGGCCCTGTTTCGGGGCCGCCCTTTGCTTTTGGGCGCTGTGAGCACAAGGCGCGCGCGATGCGCGCACAGGGTTTGCGCGCCCCTGACGGGGCACGCGGTGTCGGGGCTTCGCCCCGCTTCAAAAGCCTTGCGGCTTTTGAAGCTCCCCAGGATATTTAAGGCAAACAGAAAGAGTTGATGGAGCGCCGTGTCTG
Organism: Lentibacter sp.; assembly: GCF_965658795.1. NCBI lineage: Bacteria > Pseudomonadati > Pseudomonadota > Alphaproteobacteria > Rhodobacterales > Roseobacteraceae > Lentibacter > Lentibacter sp. Next base: position 17,124 of record NZ_CBFHTG010000009.1, read on the forward strand.
TTTGTGGGGTTATGTGGGCAGGTGGATGGTGAACCTTGCGCGGATGGCGGCGTCGGTCTCGGGGTCAAAGCGTGCGGGGCTTTTGCGCGCGAGGATGTCATGTTTGCGCGCGGTGGCTTTGGCGACAAGGTCGGGTTTGTCTTTTTCGACCCATTCCTTGGGCGAGGTTCTGTCACCAAGTTTGGGGTAGACGTGATCTGTCTGCATGCGGCCCAGTGTGCCATCGGTGCCGAGGTAGTGGCCCGGCCCGCCAAGGCAGACCTCGCGCATTTGATCCAGAGCGAGGGTTGCTTCATCCACTTCGATCCCGCGCACGCAGCGTTGGGCCTGTCCGATGAGATCATCGGCGAGGATCAGGCTTTCGTGGCAAAAGCCAAGGAGCGAGGCATGCATGCCTGCGGCTTCATAGACCATGTTGCAGCCTGCCAGACCTGTCATGACGTTGGAGCACATTTGCTCCCAGCCTGCCTGCATATCGGGCAGTTTGCTGTCGGAGGCACCGCCTGCCGCGCCGCCGGGGAGGCCGTAGAACTTGTGCATCTGGGCGCAGCCTGCTGAAAGCAGGGCCTGCTCGCCTGAGCCGACTGTCATCGCGCCTGTGCGCAGATCAAGGCCGAAGGGCCATGTGCCAAATATGGCAGGGTGGCCCGGGGCGATGGCGTTGACATAGACGATGCCTGCAAGGCACTCGGCTGTGGCTTGCACGATGGCACCTGCAATGGTGCTGGGGGCGGTTGCGCCTGCCATGCCTGCAGAGAGCAGAAGCACGGGCATGCCGCCGCGGATGCAGGCTTCCATGACTTCGCAGGCTTCGGTTGCGAACTTCATGGGCGGGACGACGAAGCAGTTGGAATTGCTCACGAAGGGGCGCGCGCGCCAGTTGCTTTCGCCCCCTGCGATGAGGTGGAGCATTTCCAGCGCATCGGGCACGAAGGCGGGCTCGGTGAAGGAGGTGCCCACGTGTTTGGAGGTGCCCGCGCAGCAGGCGTAGATGGTGTTGAGATCCATCTCGCGGTTGTCGGAAATATCGCGGCACACCATGGGGCGCTGTACGAAGTGGACGTTATCAAGCTCGTGGGCGATGCGGGCTGCGTCGTGCAGGTCTTGGACGGTGCTGTCGCGGTAGCTGCGCCCGTCGGGCTCGACCATATTGACCGCGGCGCCAGCTGTTCCGTAGTGCACGCGTGCGCCCTCGAGTAGCATGTCGTGCTGTGGCTCGCGGCCAAAAAGGGTGATGGAGGTCGCGGCCTTGGCAAGCATGTCTTCAACCAATGCGCGCGGAAAGCGGATGCGGCCATCCGCGCCCAGAATTGCGCCGGCGCCTGTGAGGATTTCAACGCCAGAGGGTGGCGCATCGCAGAGGCCGATGGTTTCGAGCGCCTCAAGGGCGGCCTCGTGGATCTTGAGCACATCGGCATCGGTGAGCGGTTTGTAGCGGCCCCCTTGCATCCCTGCACGGATGGGGCGTGTGGCGGGGTCAAGGGGGGCGGCGCGGGCAGCGCGGCGCGCCGTGCGGCCCCCTGAGCGAGCGGATGTTTTGATGGGGGTTTGATCTGTCATGGGGTGCGATCCTGCAAAAAGTAAAAAGGCGGGGTGAGCGGCTTGGGGCCTGCTCAGGGCCGCCCGCGCGCTGCACGGCCACGCTCTGCACCGATTGTGCGGATCACCAGAGAGATTTTGCAAAACGGAGCCTGCATAGAACACCTGTGTTCGAAGGATTTCCCCGATTAGGGCGCGCTGCCAGGTGTGATTCTGTCCCGACTGCGACATTCTGTCGTTTTCGGGTGGCCGCCGCCCTGTGGGGCAGCGGCTTGCGGGCTTGGCTTAGACGAGACCTGCTGTAAAATCGACGATTTCTTTGAGAGCGGCTTCAAAGGGCGCGTCGGGAATCGTCATGGCGACACGGATATGGCCAGCGCCCGCTTGCCCGAAGCTTTCCCCCGGCATGACGGCGATGTGGCGCTCCATGAGGAGCTTGTCTGCAAAGGCGTCACCAGAGAGGCCTGTGGCGCGGATGTCGAGCACCACATACATAGCGCCCGAAGGTGGGGAGAGGCGCACAAGGTTTTGCCCCTCCAGTGCTTTTTGCACGAGGGCGCGGCGGCGCTTGAAGGGGGCGGCGATCTCTTCTTCAAAGCCTTCGCCAAGGCCAAGCGCGAAGAGGGCGGCTTGCTGGGTGAAGCCTGCAACACCGTAGTTTGTATTGGTGAGCAGGTTGAGGACATGCTCCATCGCGCCCTCGGGGCCGACGAGCCAGCCCACGCGGCTGCCTGTCATGGCGTGGCTCTTGGACATGGAGCCGACAACGAAGGTCCGTTCGGCCATCCCGTCAAGGGCGCGGATGGAAATATGCTCACCCTCCCAGACTTGGGTGTCATAGACCTCGTCAGAAATGACGATCAGGTCGTGCGCCTTGGCCACTGTCGCGATCATCTCGAGCGTGTCACGGCTGTAGACGGCACCTGTGGGGTTGTTGGGGCTGTTGATGAGCAGGGCCTTTGCGCCGCGCGCGGCGGCATCCAGCGCCTCGAAGGTGGGTTGGAAGCCGTTGTCAGCGGATGCTTGCACGGCTTTGGGCACGCCGCCCACAGAGCGGATGGTGCCAGGGTAGGTGGCATAATAGGGGTCAATGAAGAGAGCTGTGTCGCCTTCATCCAGTGCGGCGCGGAAGGCGGCGAAGAGGGCGGCTTGCCCGCCAGCTGTGATGAGCACATTCTCAAGCGCTGTCGGCACGCCTGTGCGCGTGGTGAGGCGGGTGGCGACGGCGTCGCGCAGCGCGTCTATGCCCGGCACCATGGCATAGCCCGTGGCCCCGCCGAGCGCGGCGGCATGCATGGCCTCAAGAATGCGGGTGTCTGTCTTGATGTCATGCTCGCCAATTGTGAGTTCGGTCACCTTGTGGCCCTCGGCGATCATCTTGCGGGCTTTTACGAACAGCTCCCAGCCGTCGGAGCCGCCGCCTGTGATATGGGTGATGGTTTTGGACAGACGCATGTGGGCCTCGCTTTGAACTGAGTCTAGAAGGCGCCCATGGGCCTTGCTTGCGAAGGGAATGTCAACGCCACGGGGCGGGTTTTTCTTGGCAGAGCGGGGGCAATGGGCTAGGCAGGGCCTATGAGACCAGAGATTTGCATTATGTGCTGCATTATCACCTGCTGAGATATCAGGCGGGCTGTTCTTCTTATTCCAAATTCGAGATGAAGTTGTTAAGCCCGCCACAAGAGCGCTTTTGCGCGCATGAGGGCCGTTATGACCGAGATAAAGCTATACAACACCAAGACCCGCAAGAAAGAGGTCTTTACGCCGATCGAGGCTGACAACGTGCGGATGTATGTCTGTGGGCCGACGGTCTATGACCGGGCGCATATTGGCAATGCGCGCCCCGTGATTGTGTTTGATACGCTCTATCGCGTGTTGCGCCATGTCTATGGGGCGGACCATGTCACCTATGTGCGCAACTTTACCGATGTGGACGACAAGATAAATGCCCGCGCCGCCGAGAGCGGGCGCAGCATTGGCGAGATCACGGCAGAGACAACCGAGTGGTATCTGGAGGATATGGCCGAAGTGGGCGCGCTTGAGCCGACGCATATGCCGCGCGCCACGGGGTATATTGGCGAGATGATCAGTATGATCGAGGCGCTGATCGAGAAGGGCCATGCCTATGCCGCAGAAGGCCATGCGCTGTTTCGGGTGCGATCCTACAAGAAGTATGGTGCGCTCTCGGGGAGAGATGTGGACGACATGATCGCTGGGGCGCGTGTCGAGGTTGCGCCTTACAAGGAAGACCCGATGGATTTTGTCCTTTGGAAGCCTTCGAGTGACGACCAGCCCGGATGGGACAGCCCGTGGGGGCGGGGGCGACCCGGTTGGCATATTGAATGCTCGGCCATGGCCAAGGCGCTGTTGGGCGATGTGTTTGATATCCACGGAGGGGGGCTAGACCTACAGTTCCCCCACCACGAAGACGAGATCGCCCAGAGCTGCTGTGCCAACGGGACAGACGAGATGGCCCGTTTCTGGATGCACAACGAGATGTTGCAGGTCGAGGGCAAGAAGATGTCCAAGAGCTTGGGCAACTTCTTCACCGTGCGCGACTTGCTCAAGCAGGGTGTACCGGGCGAGGTGATCCGATTTGTGTTCTTGAGCACGCATTATCGCAAGCCGATGGACTGGACGGAGAAGAAAGCCATTGAAGCGGCCAGAACCCTGCGTAAATGGCGGGCCTTAACCGATGGTGTAACGCCCACAAATGCTAGCGATAAGTTTATTGCTGCAGTAGCAGATGATCTTAATACAGCTGGCGCAATTGCAGAGATGCATCAGCTTGCCTCCGAAGGAGATTTGGGAGGCCTGTTGGCATCGGGTCAACTGCTGGGCCTTCTTGAGGAACACATGGGGGATTGGGTCAACCGCGGTGGGATCCAGCTCGACAAGCTTAGAGAGCTTTTGACGCATGCGCGAGAGGAGGCCATGGCGTCCAAAGATTTTACGGAAGTGGACAGGCTAAAGGCAATGTTTGTTGAGGCAGGTATTGAAGTGCGTATGGGGAAAGAGGGGGTAATCCTCGCCGCATTCGATGATGTCGATTTGTCTAAACTGGAGGGTTTGCTATGACCTCTCCACTCATCCTACACCGACCAGACGGGAGAGGGGTGGTCAATGACTGAACGCCTCTACCTCTATGACACAACCCTACGCGACGGGCAGCAGACCCAAGGCGTGCAGTTCTCTACGCCCGAGAAGCACCAGATCGCGGAGATGCTCGATGCGCTGGGGATTGATTATATCGAAGGCGGCTGGCCGGGCGCGAACCCGACGGACAGCGAGTTTTTCGAGGCCAAGCCCAAGACGCGGGCGCGCTTTACCGCCTTTGGTATGACCAAACGCGCGGGGCGCTCGGCTGAGAATGACGATGTGCTGGCCGAGGTGATGAACGCAGGCACAGGCACGGTTTGCCTTGTGGGCAAGACCCATGACTTTCATGTCACGACCGCGCTGGGGATCGGCCTTGAAGAGAACGTCGAGAACATTCGCGCGAGCATGGCTTACATCGTTGCTCAAGGGCGTGAGGCGCTGTTTGATGCAGAGCACTTCTTTGACGGTTACAAAGCCAACCCCGCCTATGCGCTGGAGTGCCTGAAGGCTGCCGAGGCCGCTGGCGCGCGCTGGCTGGTGCTTTGCGACACCAACGGTGGCACGCTGCCCCATGAGGTCTATGAGATCACCAAGGCGGTGATTGCGGCAGGGATTGCGGGCGAAAAGCTCGGCATTCACACACACAACGACACGGAAAACGCCGTGGCCTGTAGCCTTGCGGCCATTGATGCGGGCGCACGGCAGGTGCAGGGCACGCTCAATGGCCTTGGCGAGCGCTGTGGCAACGCCAACCTGACCACGCTCATTCCGACGCTTTTGCTCAAGGAGCCTTACGCGAGCCGCTATGAGACGGGCGTGAGCCATGAGGCGCTGGCGGGGCTGACCAAGATCAGCCGCAAGCTTGATGATATTCTCAACCGCGTGCCGATGCGTCAGGCGGCCTATGTGGGGGCAAGCGCCTTTGCCCATAAGGCGGGGCTGCACGCGAGCGCTATTTTGAAAGACCCGAGCACATACGAGCACATTCTGCCAGAGACCGTGGGCAATGCGCGGATCATCCCCATGTCAAATCAGGCGGGGCAGAGCAACCTGCGCCGCCGTTTGGAAGAGGCGGGCCTCTCGGTGAAGCCCGATGACCCCGCGCTCGGGCTGATCCTTGATCAGATCAAGGCGCGCGAAGCCGAGGGCTATACATATGACAGTGCGCAGGCGAGCTTTGAGCTTCTGGCGCGGCGCGCGCTTGGGCAGATGCCTGCGTTCTTTGAAGTGAAGCGCTACCGTGTGAGCGTGGAGCGGCGCAAGAACAAGTATAACAAGACCGTCTCGCTTTCGGAGGCGGTGGTTGTGCTGAAAGTGGATGGCGAAAAGCGCCTCTCGGTGAGTGAGAGCATGGACGAGACCGGCTCTGACCGCGGCCCTGTGAATGCGCTCGCCAAGGCACTGGCCAAGGATTTGGGGCGCTACGGCGAAGCGATTGCCGATATGCGGCTGGTCGACTTCAAAGTGCGGATCACCCAAGGTGGCACAGAGGCTGTGACCCGCGTGATCATCGACAGCGAAGACAGCGCGGGCCAGCGCTGGAGCACCGTGGGGGTCTCGGCCAACATTGTCGACGCGAGCTTTGATGCGCTTCTGGATGCGATCAACTGGAAACTTTTGCACGCGACGGTTTGAGGGGCGGGCTTTGCATAGAGGGTGAGCTTTGGGCTTTAAGATTTTGTTTGGTATAGTTTTTGCGGCTTTCGTATATTTTGCTCTGGCCTTTGGTCTGATCGTCTCACAACGCCCCACGAGCCTTGAACCAACCGAAAGTCTGGATTTCTCGCGTGTTCTGGCCAGCCCGTTTTTGGCCCCTGATGATCCTGCCTTTGGCTACAAAAGCTTTTTGGCAGCAGATGGGGCCGAGCTGGTTTATACACATGTCGCGGCGCGTGGGGCGTCGCAGTTGCCTCTTGTGGTTATGCTTCATGGCTCTGGCTGGCACGGGCGCCAGTTTGACAGCCTGGCTTGGCGCTTGCGCGATGTGGCCGAAGTCAAAGCGCTGACGCTGCGGGGCCACGGGCTCAAGCCGCGTCCGCGCGGAGATGTGGCCTATATCGGCCAGCTGGAAGATGACATCGCTGCGCTGATCGCCGAGGAGCCGGAAACACGCGAGATCGTGTTGCTCGGGCATTCTTCGGGCGGGGGGCTTGCCGTCCGCTTTGCGGGTGGGGCGCATGGCGGGTTGATCGACAGCGCTATTCTGCTTGCCCCGTTTCTTCAATATGATGCGCCTGTCACGCGGCCCGGCTCGGGTGGCTGGACGCGGGTGTTGACACGCCGCGTGATTGGTCTGGCCATGCTCAACGCGGTCGGGATTCACAGGTTTGATGGCCTCACCATGCTCCAGCTCAACATGCCGCGTGAAGTCTTGATGGGCGCTCAGGGCAAATATGCGACGCTTCGGTATTCGTGGCGCTTGAACCAGTCCTATGCGCCACGGCGGGATTATCTGGCAGATGTGGCTGCGTTGCCGCCCTTTCTGCTTGTTGCGGGTGCAGAGGATGAAGCCTTTATCGCCGAAGGCTATGAGCCGTTGATGCGCGAGGCTACCGAGAAGGGCACCTACGCGCTTGTTGGTGGCGTGGGGCATCTTGATGTTGTAGAGAGCCGCGAAACCGAAGCGCTGATCAGGGAGCATTTGCGTGGCCGAGGCTCAACACGATAACATCACCGCCTGTGCAGAAATTGTGCTCAAGGGTGACCCTGCGCGCTTTCGCGCGGCGATGGCTGCCCCGCTTGCTTTGCGCGAAAAGCTCTTTGTGCTGTTTGCGTTCAATGTCGAGGTGGCGCGTGCGCCGTGGGTGACGGCAGAGGCGATGATTGCCGAGATGCGCTTGCAATGGTGGCATGATGCGCTTGGCGAGATCGCCGCTGGCGGCGCTGTGCGGCGACACGAGGTGGTGACGCCTTTGGCCGATATTCTCTCGCCTGAGCAGGCGCTTGGCTTGCAAAGCCTTGTTGAGGCCCGCCGCTGGGATATTTACCCTGATGTCTTTGAGGATGAGGCCGCGCTGTGGACACATCTGGGCAACACCACAGGCGCGTTGATGCGGGCCTGTTTGGGGCTTGTGGGTGTGCAGAGCACACCAGAGCTTGATGACGGTTTGGCCGCAGTGGGGCTTGCAGGCTGGCTGACGGCGGTGCCGGCTCTGATCGGGCAAAACCGACACCCGCTGCCAGATGGTTCTGAAGCTGCTATCGCGCGGCTGGCTGGGGAAGGGCTGGCGAGGCTTCTGCCAGCGCGCCGTGCGCCGCTGCCCAAGCTGGCAAGGCGCGCGCTTCTTGCTGGCTGGCAAACAGCGCCGCTTTTAAAGCTGGCCGCCAAAGAGCCTGCGCGTGTGGCCAATGGCACGCTGGAGCTTGCGCCGTTTCGCGTGCACATGCGTCTTGCGCGGCTTGCGCTCACCAATCGCTGGTAGCACCCTTCGACCTCTAGTCTTTGGGGCGCAAGACCAACCAGATCAGCGCGCCACCCGCCAACATGAGGAAGGGGGCCATCGCGAGGTTGACCGATGTCCAACCAGCCTGAGCCGATGTGCCCGAACAGTTCATCAGCCCGCCTGACGCGAGCGAGGCCACAAAGACACCGCCAAAGACCAGAAGGTCGTTCATGCCCTGCAAGCGGCCGCGTTCATGGGGTTCGTGGCTGCCTGCCAGCATGGTGGTTGCGCCAATAAAGCCAAAGTTCCAGCCCACACCCAGCAGCACCAGTGCGACAAAGAAATGCTCAAGATCTACGCCTGAAAGGGCAACGGCACCTGCGCCTGCCAGTATCACAAGGCCCAGTGCAACGATCTTTTCGGCCCCAAAGCGTGTGATGAGGTGGCCTGTGAAAAAGCTGGGAATATACATCGCCAAAACATGCGCGGTGACAACATAGCCCGCAATAAACTGGAACTGGTCGCGCAGGCTGCCCGCAGGCACGATCCCTGAAATCCAGCCGGGGATCTCGGTTTCGCCACCGATGCCACAGCCCACGACCGCCAGAGGCGTCGAGGTCATGACAAGGTTCATCAGCGCATATGACACCATGGCCGAGATGATCGAGACAGCCACAACGGGTGTCTTCAGAAGCTCCATGCGCGAGCGCCCGCGCGGGGCGTCATGGGCGGGCACGGGGGGCTTGGGGATGTCAAGGAACAGAAACAAGAGCGAGCCGACCAGATTGAGCACCATCACCGTGAGGTATGTGCCCACAAACGGCACCGCGCCAAAGGCCATCGAAGAGTAATTGCCCAGCTGCGGCCCGATGATGGCGGCGAGAAGCCCGCCAGCCATGACATATGATATCGCCTTGGGGCGGTAACTGTCAGAGGCTGTGTCGGCGGCTGCAAAGCGGTAGAAACCTTGGGCCGACATGTAGACCCCTGTGATCAGGCTTCCGAAGAGGTAGAACCCGAAGGAGGCCTGATACAGCCCGTAAGCGCAGATGGCTGCGCCAAGCGCGCCAGCCATGGCCCCGAGGATGAACCCTGCGCGGCGTCCGTAGGTTTGCATAAACCAGCTCAGCGGGGTGGCCGCGAGCATGGAGCCGAGCACGATCATCGAGATCGCCAGTGTGGCAAAGCAGAGGTTACTGGTGAGCATCTGCCCTGCGAGGCCCCCGACCGTGAAGATCATGGGCATCTGGGAGCCGAGCAGCGCCTGAGCGAGAACCAGGATCCAGACGTTGCGCTTGGCGCGCTGGTCGTTAACGGGTGAAGTTGTATCTGTCATGGCAGAAGGGCTAGTGGCTTTTTTTGACCCTCGCAAGCGCGATGTGCGCCCGCGTGAGCGCTAACGTGCGCATTTTTCAAAGACAAACCTCTATTGCGTCTTTTCACTGGAGGGCAGAGGGCTTAGACAGGGTGAGCAAAGTTTTACGGCATGGCCCAGAGCCTGCCGACCAAGGGAGACAGACCATGCTCAACAATATCGGCCTTCCCGGCCTTCTTCTCATCGCTGTTGTCGTCCTCGTCCTGTTCGGGCGTGGCAAGATTTCTTCGCTCATGGGCGAAGTTGGCAAGGGCATCACGGCTTTCAAAAAAGGTGTGAAAGACGGCACAGAAGAGCTTGAAGACCAGATGGCAGAGGACATCAAAGACGTCACGCCAGCTGAAGAAAAAGACAAGGCGTAACCTTTTATGTTTGATCTTGGCTGGACCGAGCTTCTGGTCGTTGGCATCGTTGCGCTTATCGTTGTCGGCCCCAAAGACCTGCCTGTCTTGTTTCGCAAGGCAGGGGAGTTTGTCGGCAAGATGAAGGGCATGGCGCGGGAGTTTTCCAAAGCCATGAACGACGCCGCTGACGAAAGCGGGATGCGCGAAACCGCCTCCAGCCTGCGCAACATTGCCGACCCGAAGAAGATGGGGCTTGATTCGATCAAGGACGCTGTAAAGGACGCCACCAAGTGGGACCCTGAAAGCGAGACAGGCAAGTTGGCCGCCAAACGTGAGGCCGAGCGCAACCGCATGGTTGAAGAGGCCAATGCCTCTGCGGCCGAGACGGCAAAGCAGGTTCGCGAAGCCCATGCTGCGCGCCTTGCGGCTGAGGCAGGTGACGTTCCGACACCCGTGAAAGCTCCGACCGCGAAGAAACCTGCTACGAAAAAGCCTGCTGCAAAGGCTCCTGCCGCGAAAAAAGCCGCAGAAAAGAAAGCTGCCCCCGCCAAAACGGGCGTGGCCAAAAAGCCAGCAGCCAAGACACCCGCACCCAAAAAGCCCGCAGCCAAGAAAAAACCTGCGCCAGATAAAGCATGAGTAGAACATGAGCCAGACTGACACGCCTGACGAGATGGACGCCTCCAGCGCGCCGCTGATCGAACATCTGGCAGAGCTGCGCACACGGCTTATCCGCTCGGTTCTGGCCTTTATCGTCGGCATTATTCTGGCCTTTTTGGTGGCCGAGCCGATCCTGCAGTTCTTGCTGGAACCCATTGAGGCAACGCTGCGCACCTTGGGTGACCCTGACCCGACGCTTCAGTATACCTCGCCGCAAGAATATCTTTTCACACTGTTTCGCATCTCTATGGTGTTCGGGTTTGCGCTCGCTTTTCCTGTGATTGCCTTCCAGATGTGGCGCTTTGTGGCGCCCGGGCTCTACAAGAACGAGCAGGGGGCTTTCCTGCCCTTCATTATCGCTTCCCCTGCCATGTTCATTCTGGGGGCGTCGTTCGCCCAGTTCGTGGTGACACCGCTAGCGATGCAGTTTTTCCTCGGCTTCGCCGACGTGAGCTCGATCTTTGCAAACCTTCTTGCGCGCTCTGTCGACAACCTGCCAGATGCGGCGGCGGTTGTGCCTGAAAGCACCGATGGGCTGAAGATCACCTTCTTCGGGAAGGTCAACGAGAGCCTTGATATCACCCTGAAATTTATCATCGCCTTTGGCCTTTGCTTCCAGCTTCCTGTGTTGCTGACGCTCATGGGCAAGGCTGGCCTTGTCAGCGCTGAGGGCCTTGGCGCTGTGCGCAAATATGCCATGGTTGGAATTTTGCTGCTTGCCGCCCTTGTGACGCCGCCTGATGTGATCACGCAGATGATCCTCTTTACGGTTGTCTATGGCCTTTACGAGATCTCTATCCTGCTTGTGGGTCGCGTTGAGACAAAGCGTGAAGAGAAGTTGCGTGAAGAGGGCTACTTTGACGATGAGGAAGACGAGTTTGACGACCCGTTGATGCGCGAGTTTGATGAAGACCTTGCCGCAGAAGAAGACGACGACGATGGCATGGTGGACAAGTCCAAATGAGCGAGGAGCTGGCGCGCATTGCGGCGGCTCTGGAGCGGATGAGCCCACCACCGCTGCCTGCACCTGACTTTGCGGCGGCAGATGCCTTTGTCTGGCATGTCGAGCCTGACCGCCTCAGCCCTGTGGCGCGGGTCAGCAAAGTCGACTTGTCCTTGCTCGTCGGTGTGGATCGTTCGCGCGATACGCTGTTGGACAACACACGCCAGTTTGCGCGGGGCCTGCCGGCCAACAACGCGCTCCTGTGGGGCGCGCGGGGCATGGGCAAAAGCTCTCTGGTCAAGGCCGTTCATGCACAGGTGCTGGCCGAGGGCCTACCGCTTAAGATGGTTGAGCTACAGCGCGAAGACCTGCCAAGTGTGGCGCGGCTTTTGAACCTGTTGCGCAGCTCCCAGGCGCGCTTTGTGCTCTTTTGCGACGATCTCAGCTTCAGCCACGATGACCAGCATTATAAGTCGCTCAAAGCGGTTCTGGATGGCGGGATCGAGGGGCGGCCAGACAATGTGGTGTTCTATGCCACGTCAAATCGCCGCCATCTTATGCCACGTGACATGATCGAGAACGAGCGCTCCAGTGGCATCAGCCCGAGCGAGGCTGTCGAGGAAAAAGTCTCACTGAGTGACCGCTTCGGTCTCTGGCTCGGGTTTCACCCATGCTCTCAAGATGAATATCTTGCGATGATCAGGGGCTATTGCGCGCACTTCGGAATCACGCTCCCTGAGGCAACCTTGCGCGCTGAAGCGATAGAGTGGCAAGCAACGCGCGGGGCCAGATCAGGCCGCGTGGCTTGGCAATATGTCACCGATCTTGCCGGGCGCACGGGTGTGCCGCTCACCTGATCAGAGCTTTCTTTTTGCTAAAAATATCCCGGGGGTCTGGGGGCAGAGCCCCCAGCGGATCGGAGGGCGCGCAGCGCAATCCGAGACCAATGCTCCCTCACTGCAAATAGGGCAGCGGGTCAACGCTCTCAAAGCCTTTGCGGACTTCAAAGTGCAGGAAGGGCGCATCGCCTGCGCGCACAGTGGCCAGCTTCTGGCCACGGTTGACGCTATCGCCCTTTTTCACCGTGATGTTGCCAACATTGGCATAGACCGTCAGCAGGTTGTCAGGGTGCTTCACCACGATGATGGGCACTTGGTCGGCATCTGATGTGATGGCAGCAACCGTGCCCGCGCCAGCCGCGCCAATGGGCGTGCCTGCGGGGGCTGAAATGTCGATCCCTTCGTTCTTGCCCTTGGCATACTCGCGGATGATCTTGCCGCGTACGGGGTAGGAGAATTTACCCGCGCTTGCGGTTTGTGTCTGGGTTTTGCCAAGATCATGCGTGGGGGCTGAAGGCACAGCGACCGCAGGGGTTGGCACGGCTTCGGGCAGTGGTGTGGCCGCGCTTGGGGGCACAGGTGTGGGCGAGCCTGCGCCCGGCTTTGTGGCCTCTGCTGCTTGCGTCTCGGGCATCGGTGCGAGGTTGGTGGGGATCAGCAGGAACTGTCCCTCTCGGATCGCAAAGTCGCTTCCCAAACCGTTCCAATCAGCCAGTGAGCGCACCGAGACGTTGTAGAGGCGTGAGATTGTATAGGCAGACTCGCCGCGCGAGACCTTGTGGCGCACGGGCTCTACCATGCTTTGAGTACGGTCCGTTTGCGGCGCTGCTGCGGGTGTAACGGCTGCTGGCTGGGCGCGGTCAATTGCGCCTTCGGCCAGCTCGGTGATATCGACGCTGGCGGGCTGGATCGGGCCTGAGGTGATAGCGCCTGTGGCGGGTGAGGGTTCTGCCACGCGGTTAGGCAGAGCGATGACTTCGCCTGCGCGCAGGCTGTCACCTGTCTGGATCCCGTTGTAGCGGGCAAGCTCGTTTGCATCGGCACCAATGCGTGTGGCCAGCGCTGACAGCGTATCGCCGCGCTTGGCGACGGCCACTTGATAGTTGGGGTATGAGATGATTCCGCGGTCGTCAGGGCTGGGGCGGCTTGCTGTTGCGTCGCGGGCCGCTGAAGAGGTGTCCGCGCCTGAGCCGAGCTTGCCGCGCAAGTCAAAATCCAGGGGGCGATCACAGCCTGCAATCAGGGCCATTGCCGTGGTGGCCGCCAGAAGCTTTATGGCATAACCTTTTTTCATCTCGATATCCTCACACCTGCTCCTTGTTGCCGGAGCTTTTGTTACTTGCATGTTGTGGCCAGCTTAGGCCTCTTTTCCGAGCCCTTCCAGAAGCGGCACAAACCGGACAGGGCGCAACTCTTCATAGTCAAACCCGTCGTCCAGCCGCGTCACCTTGATCAGACTTTGCACAGCATCAGACTGGCCCACAGGTACGATCATGATACCTCCGATTTTCAGCTGCGCCAAGAGCGGGCCGGGCGGGTCCTCGGCGGCGGCTGTCACGATGATGCGATCAAAGGGGGCCTGGTCGGGCAAGCCGAAGCTTCCGTCGCCTGCGAAGGCTGTCACATTGGTGAGGTCCAGCCGTTCAAAGAGCGCCTGCGTTTCGCGCACCAGACGTCTGTGGCGTTCGATGGTGTAGACGCGGCGCGCGAGCTGGCTGAGAATGGCGGCCTGATAGCCCGAGCCAGTGCCCACTTCGAGCACTTTGTCACGGGGGCCGACTTTCAGCGCTTGTGTCATAAGGCCGACGACCGAGGGCTGCGAAATGGTTTGGCCGCAAGCGATGGGAAGGGGCGTATCTTCATAGGCGCGCCCCTCAAAGGTGCCCCGTACAAAGTGGCCACGGTCAATCCGCTCCATCGCGCCGAGCACCAACGGGTCTGTCACCCCTTTGGAGCGCAGCGTGTAAAGAAACTGCATTTTCTGCTCAAGCGGATCCAGTGCGGGGTCGGTCATGTGTTAAGGCTCTTGAACTGGTCTAACATATCATGCGCCGTCAGATCTGCGCGCATGGGGGTCACTGAGATATAGCCTGCGACGTTCACATCGGCATCAGACCCCGGCGTGGCCGGCACGCGCTGGTCGTGGCCCTTGATCCAGAGAAAGCGCTTGCCCGATGGCGAGAGGTGCGGCTCGACCCCGAAGGTCACGCCCTGGCGAAAGCCCTGAACAACGGTGCGAGTGCCTTTGACCGCATCGGCGGGCACTGGCGGAAAGTTGACATTGTAAAACAGGCGGTAGTCTGACTGGTCTTTTGGCTCTGCTGCGATGATTTTGCGCAGCAGCTCGGCGCCGTGCACCTCTGCTGCTTCAAACGGGTTGTCGAGCCCGTTGTTTTCAGGGCCAAGGTATTGCGAGAGGCCTACGGCAGTCAGCCCTTGCAGAGCAGCTTCCATGGCGCCGCCAAGCGTGCCCGAGTAAAGCGCGTTCTCCGCAGAGTTGTTGCCACGGTTGACACCTGACAGGACAAGGTCGGGGCGCTCGGGCATGATGTCATGCAGAGCGGCGAGCACGCAGTCTGCGGGTGAGCCTTCAGCTGCAAAGCGTTGTTTGCCCATTTTCTGAACCATCATCGGATGGGTGTAGCTGATGCAGTGGCCGACGCCTGACTGCTCAAAGGCTGGGGCGACAACCCAGACATCGCCCTTGGGGCCAGCCAGATCCCAAGCGATCTTTTCAAGGGATTTGAGCCCCGGTGCGTTGATGCCGTCGTCGTTGGTGAGAAGTATCCGCATGTGCCCGCCTGCCTGCTGTTTTCATTTGAATAAAGGAGGGGGCGGCACAGGGCAAGGCAAGCTACACCCTGCGCGCACCAATAGAGTCGTTTATGCGACAGTTTTGAATGAAACCGGTTTTAACCTTTGTCTGCTGCGCACCCTCGGGGCGTGCTTTGCCAAAGATCGGTGCGGCAATGCTGTGTGGATCAGCCCAGAATAGCTGCTGCGAGACGCGCGGCTTCTGCTGCGGGGGGCGCGAGCGTTGCGCGGTCTTCTCCGGGGAAGAAACGCGCGCGCAGGGCAGTGGCCAAGGGCGCAGGCTTGAGGATGTGCACCTTGGGGCCGGTCTTAACCGTTTCGGCAGCCCAGCTGCGCGCCAGCGCAATTTGCGCGGCTTTCGTGGTGCCGTAGGCGCCAAAGAACTTCTCGCCGCTGTGATCGTCTTCAAAGAACATGGCGTGGCTGTCCTTGGTCAGCAGGGGCGAGACAAAGCCGATCAGCCGACCCGCGGCTGTGAGGTTGATATCGACGGATTTTTCCCAGCCTTTCAGGTCCATGTGATCCGCTGGAGACAAGGGTGCTGCATGCGCGGCAGTGTGCGCCCAGATATCAACAGTGCCCCAGCGATCATAGATCGAGCGGCAGAGCTGGGCCATCGCGTCGGCGTTGGTGATGTCCATCGGCGCAAGAGTGGCCTCGCCGCCTTTCGCTTTGATGCGATCATCAAGCTCTTCCAGCGCGCCTGTAGTGCGGCCGACGGCCACAATGTGGTGTGTGCCGCAGAGCGCCTCTGCAAGCCCTGCGCCAAGGCCACGGGATGCGCCGGTTATGAGGGCGATTTTGTCTGTCATATCAAGGTCTTTCGCTGCACGTCTTAAGTGATGCTTTTACTCTGCGGCCTTCATTTCGAAGCCTTTTTCTATCATGTCGGAGGGCAAAACAGGGTACTCTCCCGAGAAGCAGGCATCGCAATATTGCGGACACGCGGTGTTGCGCCCTTCAGCTTCGCCCGCCGCACGGTAGAGACCGTTGAGCGAGATGAACTTGAGGCTGTCAACATTGAGGTGCACGCGCATCTCTTCCTCTGACATTGTCGCGGCCAAGAGCTTTTCGCGCTGCGGCGTGTCTACACCGTAGAAACAGGGCCAAGCCGTGGGCGGTGAGGCGATGCGAAAGTGCACTTCTGCTGCGCCTGCATCAAGGATCATCTCCTTGATTTTGCGGCTTGTTGTGCCGCGCACAACACTGTCGTCGACCAGAATGACCCGTTTCCCCTTGATCAGAGCGCGGTTCACGTTGAGTTTCAGGCGCACCCCCATGTTGCGGATCTGCTCTGTCGGCTCAATAAATGTGCGGCCCATATACTGGTTGCGGATGATGCCCATAGCGTAGGGAATGCCGCTCTCCTGAGAAAAGCCGATGGCCGCTGGCGTGCCCGAGTCGGGCACGGGGCAGACAAGATCAGCCTCAACAGGTGCTTCGCGGGCAAGCTCTACGCCAATCTGGCGGCGTGTTTCATAGACGGAGCGCCCGCCGATGATGCTGTCAGGGCGAGAGAAATAGACATGTTCAAAGATACAGAAACGGGGGCTTTGCTTGCGGAAAGGAAAGCTGCTTTCGATCTTGTCGCCGGAAATGACCACCATTTCACCCGGTGCGATCTCGCGCACGAAATCAGCACCGATAATGTCGAGCGCACAGGTTTCGGAGCTGAGGGCATAGCCATCGCCAATTTTGCCGAGCACAAGCGGGCGCACGCCAAGCGCATCGCGCACACCTATAAGCTTGGTGCGGGTCATGGCGACAATCGAGAAAGCGCCTTCGACACGGCGCAGCGCATCTTCCATCCGCTCGGGGATGGTGCGCTGCAAGGACCGCGCCATGAGGTGAATGATGCACTCGGAGTCAGAGCTGCTCTGGAAAATGCTGCCACGCTCGATAAGCTCGCGGCGCAGGGCGTCTGCGTTGGTGATATTGCCGTTGTGGGCAATGGCCGCACCGCCCATGGAGAACTCACCGAAGAAAGGCTGCACATCGCGGATGGCGGCACCTTTTGAGCCTGCGGTGGAGTAGCGCACATGGCCGATGGCGAGGGGGCCGGGCAATGTTTCCATCAGGGATTGCTTGGTGAAGTTATCGCGCACATAGCCAAAGCGGCGCACAGAGTTGAAGCCATGCTCAGGATCATGCGAGACAATGCCGCCTGCTTCCTGTCCGCGGTGCTGGAGGGCGTGGAGGCCAAGCGCTACGAAGTTTGCAGCGTCGGTCACACCAGTGACGCCAAAAACGCCGCATTCCTCCTTGAGTTTATCGTCGTCAAAGGGGTGGGCGTAATGTGTGGTCACGGGAGGGGCTCCGAATCCAAGGGTGTCTTGAAACCTTCATAGTCAGGCGCGACGGATATGTCACCCGACGATACGCTCTCTTTAGTTGCGAAAGCGGGTTTATTCGCCGCAGCTTGCAACGAGCTGTTCATATTGCTGTGTGATCCAGCCCAAAGCTTGCTCAGGGTTCCGCTCTTCAATCGTCCCTGTCATCTTGCCAAAGACCCGCGCCGAGCGGCTGTCATCAATCGCGGCGATATCCTGACTTGTGACAACGGTTTCGTAGACGAAGAAGGCAATTGCGATGAGCAGGATGCCGCGCGCCACGCCAAAGAGAAAGCCAAGTGCCTGATCCAGCCCGCCGAGGGCCGAGCGCTGGATGAGCGAGGAAAACATGGGCGTAAACAGTGCGGCAATCACAAGGACAAGTGCAAAAATGGCCGCAGCGCCAGCAATCATGGACAGCTCGCAACTGTCTGAGATGAGATCGCCGATAAAGGGGACTTCCTTCACCAGAGGCTGCACTTGAGGCGCAAAGATAAAGGCCAGAATAGCCGCCAGCACCCAGCCTGCAATGGCGAGGCCTTCGCGCACAAGCCCGCGGGAATAGGCCAGCAGGGCCGACACGACAATGATCAGGGCAACGACGCCGTCAACGATTGTAAAACCTTCCATGATCACTCTCTTCTTACTGGTTGCGCAGGCTTAGCCAGCGCCAAAAATATCGCCCACAAAGGCAGTTAGGTCATCATACCGTTTGGCCGCGAGACCTGCGGTTGCGGGAGCTTTGTCCCCCTTTGGCATGATTGCGGTGGAAAAACCAAGCTTTTGCGCTTCTTTCAACCTGTTTTCTGTTTGCGACACGGATCTGAGTGCGCCTGACAGGCTGATTTCCCCAAACACAACGGTGTCTTTGGGCAGGGCTGCATCTTCGCGCGCCGACAAGAGGGCGGCTGCCACGGCAAGGTCGGCCGCGGGCTCGGAGACTTTCATGCCGCCCGCCACGTTGAGGTAAACATCAAGCCCCGCAAAGGGGATGCCACACCGCGCTTCCAGCACTGCGAGGATCATCGCAAGGCGCGAGCTGTCCCAGCCCACAACGGTGCGGCGGGGTTGTGAATGAGGGCTTGGGGCGACAAGCGCTTGAAATTCAACAAGAACGGGGCGTGTGCCTTCGATCCCGGAGAAGACGACAGAGCCGGGTGATGGCTCGCCGCGCTCGGACAGAAACAGCGCCGAGGGGTTCTTCACTTCTTGCAGGCCAGCGCCTGTCATCTCGAACACGCCGATCTCGTCGGCGGGGCCGAAGCGGTTTTTGACGGCGCGCAGAATACGGAACTGGTGGCCGCGCTCGCCCTCAAAATAAAGCACTGTGTCGACCATATGCTCGACCACGCGCGGGCCGGCGATCTGGCCGTCTTTGGTGACATGGCCCACGAGGATCACGGAGACGCCCTTGCGCTTGGCAAAGCTGGTCAGCTCATGGGCGGCTGCGCGCACCTGAGAGACGGAGCCGGGGGCGCTGTCGACGGTATCGACCCACATGGTCTGGATCGAGTCGATGATGGCAAGCTGGGGTTGTTCGGCTTCCAGCGTGGTCAGGATGTTGCGCAGGTTGGTCTCGGCGCCAAGCCTCACGGGCGCATCCTTCAGCCCCAGACGCTGTGCGCGCATACGCACTTGTGCCGAGGCTTCCTCACCAGAAATGTATATTGTTTTCAGGCCATTAGAGGCAAATTTTGCAGCCGCTTGCAGCAGAACTGTCGACTTGCCGATGCCCGGATCACCGCCCACAAGGATCGCGGAGCTGGGCACAAGGCCACCGCCCAAGACGCGGTCAAGCTCGTCCATCTTGCTCAGGGTGCGCGGGGGCGGGGCCTCGTCTGTGGAGAGGTCGCTGAGCTCAACCTGTCCGCCACGCTTTGAGCCGATAGATTTGGAGCTGGAGCCATCGGAGAGGGGTTTTTCCTCGGTGATGGTGTTCCATGCGCCGCACGAATCACACTGGCCACCCCATTTGGTGTAGGTGGCGGCGCAGGCGTTGCAGACATAGTGAAGTTTTTTTGCCATTTATTTTGTATGACCAAGCGCAGCGCCGCCGTCAACTGGCAGAGCGACG
>NZ_CBFHTG010000009.1:36620-122642 GCF_965658795.1 Lentibacter sp.
ACGGTGCAGCAAATAGGCCATGACACGCAGGCCATGCAGAAAGGTATTCATAGATCCCCCCCAGGAACTCATACTCAAAAACTGTCTCACAGATGGCAGCTGTGAGCGAAAATATGCCGACAGTTTTTAGAAATATAAGGGGAAAAACAAGTGTTTTGGCACAGCTTATGCGCGAAAGACTCCGTCTACGGCCTATTTATCACGTTGATTGAGAGCCAATCTGGCTTTTTGTGAGGGATTGTTTCGTCAAAATCCCGATGACGAGTGAGGCGATGATACAGGCGGTGAAGAGGTAAAGCCCCCAGGCTGTCTCAAGCCGGCCCACGCCGATGCCCTTGGCCAAGGTGATGTAAAGCGCGATGAGAAAGATATCGGCCATGGCGAGCTTGCCCAAGATATTGAGCGCGGGCAGCACAACGGGCTTGAGCAGGCCAAACTGCACCAGCGCGAGGCCCAGTGTTTTGATGTAGGGCGCAAAGAGGGCAAAGAAAGTGACGGTGAGTGCCAGCAGAACATCTGTGCCCCACAGCGACTGCAGACCCGAGACAACCGAGATTTCGCTGAGCTTGAAGAGCGGCAGCAGCCCCGCCTTCATGAGCGGCGCAAACCACGCCACGGGAAAGAGGACGAGCAGCGAAAGATTGGCAAAACGTAGCAACATGGGCGGCTCCTTTGGGGCTGTGTTAGCAGGTAAGGCGGCTTTGAGCAGCCCGCTATGGGGAGAAAGCGCCGCTTTTTCCCAGCCGCGTTAAGACCTGACTGATGTGGGAAAAACGGGGGGGTGATATCCGTGCACCACGCGTGCACCCCCCGTGCACCGCCTGAACGGACGTTTGGGGGGCTCTGCCTTTGTAAACAGGGCGTGCGGGGCAGTCTGAGGATGTTCATATTGGCTTGCGCTGCGGCTGCGCCGCATCGCGGCGGGCGAGGGGCCAGCCCCTCGCGCTCCCCGGGATATTTGGGGCAAAAAGAAAGGGGGCGGCTCTGGTGCTTAGCGCACCGCTTCGATGGGCCCTTCGGCGCGGCCGTGGATGAACTGGTCAAGGTAGGGGTCGCCCGAGCTGTCAAGCTGGCTGGCGGGGCCTGTCCATTTGATGGTGCCGTCATGGAGCATGGCCACGGTATCGGCGATGGCGCGCACAGAGCTCATGTCGTGGGTGATGGTCATGGCGGTGGCGCCCATTTCGACCACGATTTCGCGGATGAGTTCGTTGATGACGCCTGACATGATCGGGTCAAGGCCTGTGGTGGGTTCGTCAAAGAAGATGATCTCGGGGTCTGCCGCAATGGCGCGGGCGAGGCCGACGCGCTTTTGCATGCCGCCAGAAAGCTCTGATGGGAAGAGATCGGCTGTTTCGGGCTTGAGGCCGACGCGGCGCAGCTTCTCTATCGCCACCTCGCGGGCCTCGGCCTTGGGGCGCTTGAGGCCGCCGCGCAAGAGGCGAAAGGCCACGTTTTGCCAGACGGGGAGGCTGTCAAACAAAGCGCCGCCTTGGAAGAGCATCCCGAAGCGGGCGAGAAAGGCGTCGCGGTCGCCTGTCTGGACATCGTGGCCATCGACCGTGATGGTGCCGCTGTCGGGCGTTACGAGGCCGAGGACAGACTTGAGCATGACCGACTTGCCCGTGCCCGAGCCGCCGATGATGACCATGGAGGTGCCTTTTTCGATGCTCAGGTTGACGCCTTGCAAGACGTGCTTTGAGCCGAAGGATTTATGGACGTCTGTGAGCGTGATCATGATGTGAAGAACGCCTCTGTGAGCAGGTAATTGGCGGCGAGGATCATCACGCTGGCGGCCACCACGGCGGCCTTTGTGGCGCGGCCCACGCCCTGGGCGCCGCGGCCTGAGTTCATGCCGTAGTAGCAGCCCATGGTGGCGATGATAAAGCCGAAGGCCGCGCCTTTGATGAGGCCGGATGTGATGTCCCACATCTCAAGGAAGTCGACGGTATTTTTGAGATAGGCGGCTTCATTGAAGCCGAGGCGTGTAACGCCGACGATATAGCCGCCCATGATGCCGATGGCATCGCCCACAGCCACCAGAACGGGCACAGCCAGAGTGGCGGCGAGCACGCGGGGCAGGGTGAGGTATTTCATCGGGTGGGTCGAAAGCGTTGTCAGCGCGTCGATTTGCTCGGTGACTTTCATTGTGCCGATTTCGGCGGCGATGGAGCTGGCGACGCGGGCGGCGACCATGAGGCCGCCAAGCACGGGGCCAAGCTCGCGCACCATGCCGATGGCGACAATGGAGGGCACAACTTCTTCGGCGTTGAAGCGTGCGCCGCCAGAGTAGATCTGAAGCGCGAGCGCGCCGCCTGTGAACAGCGCTGTGAGGCCGACGACAGGCAGGGAGAGCCAGCCGATTTGCACCAGCGCGATCCAGAATTCGCGGCCATAATAGGGCGGGCGAAAGAGATGTGTGATGGTCTCAAAGGCAAAGAGCGCGACACGGCCCAGTGCCGCAAGCGCGCCAAGAACAGCAGCGCCGAGCGCCGCAACGGGAGAGAGAATGAGCTGCATGATCAACCGCCTGAATAGCGCCGCGTGTAGCGTGCGCCCAGAGATGTGAGAATTTCATAGCCGATGGTGCCTGCTCCTTGCGCGAGCGTGTCCACGCTCTGCTGGCGGCCCAACAGAGTGAGCGAGGCGGGGGTGTCTGACAGGTGGGTGATGTCTACCGTGATCAGATCCATAGAGACGCGACCCAGCAGCGGGCATTCGCGCTGGCCGTAAAACAGCTTGGCCTTGCCTGACATGGCGCGGATGAGGCCGTCGGCGTAGCCTGCGGCGAGCGTGGCCACGCGGCGGGGCTGGCGGGCAACATAGCCCATGTTGTAGCCAACGCTTTCGCCGGCTTCCACGTCGCGCACCTGAACGACGGGCAGCTCGAGGTAGGCCACGGGCAAGCCGCTCTGGAACGGGGCGCCGCCATACATGCCGATGCCGGGGCGGGTGAGGTCAAAGTGGTAGTCTGCGCCAAGGAGTGTGCCGCCCGTCGCCGCGAGCGAGCGGGGGGCATTGCAGCCCTCGGTCATCTCTTTGAACACGCGCAATTGGGACAGGTTCATCGCTGAGGTCGGCTCATCGGCGGAGGAGAGGTGGGACATCAGAAGCGCGGGGTTTGACGGCATGACCATGTCTTTGACAGCGGCCCATTCGGCGGGCTCCATGCCAAGGCGGTTCATGCCTGTGTCAAGCTGTATGCCAAAGCGCGCCTTGGGCAGGGCCTCAAGGTGGCGCTGAAGCTGGTCAATCGAGTTGAGAAGCGGGGTGAGCGCGAGATCATGGAGCATCTCGGTGTCGCCCATCATATGGCCCGAGAAAATAAAGATCTCGGGGCCCTCGCCGAGGGCGTGGCGCAGATCGGCGCCTTCTTCTGCGGTGGCAACAAAGAAGGTCCGCGCGCCGGCTTTGGCCAGAGCGCGCGACACGGGGCCAACGCCGAGGCCATAAGCATCGGCTTTGACAACAGCGCCTGTTTCGGGCGCGCCAGCCAAGGCCCGCCAGTTTTGCACCAGCGCATCAAGGTCAACAGTCAGGGTTCCACTCGCCATGGGGACTTGTTGTGCAGAGGGGGGCTGCACGTCAAGGGGGAAATGCGCCCAATTTAGAATTGTGGCGGAGCTGGCAGGCCTTTTCGGGGGCTTTGCCCCCCGCGCTCAAAAGCTGTGGCTTTTGAACGCTCCCCCCAGGATATTTGGGGCAAAAAGAAAGACAGGGCCAAGGGAGTGGCCTCTGGGCTACTTTGGCTCTGCGGCCAACTCGGCGAGCTTGAGGCACATGGCGGTCGAGACAGCCATATCCTGCACCGAAATCCACTCCAGCGGGCCGTGCAGCTCTTGCATCCCTGTGAAAATATTTGGGCAGGGCACACCCAGTTCGGTGAGGCGGGAGCCGTCGGTGCCCCCGCGGATGGGCGCGGAGCTGGGCGTGAGGCCGATGGCCTTGGCGGCATTGTGCGCGAGGGTGACGGGGGTCATGTCCTCTTCCAGCCAATAGCGCATGTTGCGGTACTGGGGCGTGATCTCGCAGGTGATCTCGGCGCGCGGCTCGCCTTGGGCCACGGCTGTCACAACGCTTTGCAAGAGCGCGCCTTTGGCGGCGAGGCCCTCAAGCTCAAAGTCGCGCAAGATAAAGGTGAGCGTGGCCTCGGCGGCATTGCCGACCATATCGGTGGCCATGATAAAGCCGTCGCGGTCCTCGCTTGTGTCTGGTGTCATGGTGACGCTGGGCAGGGCCGAGAGGATCTTGGCCCCAAGGCTGAGTGCGTTGACCATCGTGTCTTTGGCGGTGCCCGGGTGAATGGAGACGCCGGTGATCTCGACTTTTGCGCCATCAGCGGAGAAGCTCTCGTATTCGATGTTGCCAAGCGCGCCGCCATCGAAGGTATAGGCAAAGTCTGCGCCCAGATCGCGGGGCAGATCGGGGTGCACGCCACGGCCGATCTCTTCATCCGGGGTGAAGGCGAGGCGGATTTTGCCATGTTTCAGCGCGGGGTTGGCCAAGAGGTGGCGCGCCGCAGTCATGATGATGGCGACGCCTGCCTTGTCATCGGCGCCCAAAAGTGTGGTGCCTGAGGCTGTGATGATGTCATGGCCCTGCTTTTGGGCCAGATAGGGCGCATGCGCGGGGCTGAGCGTCAGCTCGGGGGCATCGGGGAAGGAGATATCGCCGCCGTTGTAGCTCTTGTGGACAACAGGCTTTACGCCCGTGGCATTGAACTGCGGGGCCGTATCGACATGGGCCAGCAGGCCAAGTGTGGGCGCATCTGGCCCTGCGGTGCCTGGCAGGGTGGCCAGCACGGTGCCGTAGTCTGTGAGCGTGATCTCGTCTGCGCCGATCTCGGCCAGCTCGGCCATGAGCAGGCGTTGCATATCCAGCTGGATCGCGGTGCTGGGGCTTGTAGGGCTATCGGCATCAGACTGGCTGTCTATTTTGCAGTAGCGGATGAGGCGGCTGGCGAGTTCTTCGGTGAAATCGGTGCTCATGGGGTCTCTCTTGGGTTAAAACTGGTCGCCGCCGCCTTGCTGCCATGGCTTCACAAGGTTGCCAAAGCGCGTGAACTGGGCCTCGAAAGACAGCTCGACCGTGCCGATGGGGCCGTGACGCTGCTTGCCGATGATGACTTCGGCCTTGGCATGGAGGCGGCTCATGCGCTCTTGCCACTCGGCCATTTTATCAAGCTCGTGATCAGACGGCTTTTCGCGCTCGGCGTAATATTCCTCGCGGAACACAAACATAACAACGTCGGCGTCTTGCTCGATAGAGCCGGATTCGCGCAGATCGGAGAGCTGCGGGCGCTTGTCTTCGCGGCTTTCGACCTGACGCGAGAGCTGGGAGAGCGCGATGACGGGGATCTGTAGCTCTTTGGCGATGGCTTTGAGGCCCATCGAGATTTCGCCGATCTCCTGAACGCGGTTTTCCGATGTCCCGCGCACGAGCTGGAGGTAGTCAACGATGATGAGATCAAGGCCGTGGGTTCGCTTGAGGCGGCGGGCGCGCGCGGCGAGCTGGGCGATGGGGATCGCGGCGGTGTCATCAATGAAGAGCGGGCAGGCTTCCAGCGACTTGGCCGCATCCACAAAGCGGCGGAACTCGCCTTCGTCCATATCGCCCTGGCGGATTTTGTGGGAGCTGATCTCGGAGGCCTCGGCCAGAATACGCCCTGCGAGCTGCTCGGCGCTCATCTCAAGCGAGAAGAAGCCGACAACGCCGCCATCGACCGCGCCTTCGGAGCCATCAGACAGCTTGCCGCGCTTGTAGGCTTTGGCCACGTTATAGGCGATGTTGGTGGCGAGTGATGTCTTGCCCATGGAGGGGCGACCCGCGAGGATGAGCAAGTCGGACTTGTGCAAGCCCCCGAGCATTTTATCCATATCGATGAGGTCTGTGGCGATGCCTGCAAGGCCACCTTCGCGCTGGTAGGCGGCGTTGGCGACATTAACAGCATCGGTTACAGCCTTGAGAAAGCTTTGAAAACCACTCTCGGTCTGGCCTTGCTCGGCGAGTTGGTAGAGCTTTTGCTCGGCCTCGACGATCTGTTCTTTGGGTTCGCTCTCGATATCGACGCGCGCGGCCTTGGCGCTGATTTCCTGCCCGAGGGAGATCAGATCGCGGCGGATCGCGAGATCATAGATCAGCTGGGCATAGTCGCGCACGGCAAAGGCCGAAATGGCTGCGCCGGCAAGGCGCGCAAGATAGGCAGGGCCGCCGAGCTCTTTGAGGCCTTCATCGTCATCAAAGAAGGCTTTCAGGGTGACAGGCGAGGCGAGCGCGTTCTTGGCGATCCGCGCCGCGGCGGTCTCGTAGATGCGGGCATGAACGGGATCATAGAAGTGTTTGGGCGTGATGACGCTGGCGATTTTGTCATAGACATCATTGTTGGTGAGCAGGGCGCCCAGAAGCTGTTGCTCGGCCTCGATGGAATGCGGAATGCTCTCGGGTGAGGAGATTTCGGCAGGGAGGGTCTGACCTGTGGCGTTGAATGCTGCGATTTCGTTCATGCCTCGGAAAGTCCTTTTTGTGCCTGCTGTGAGAGAGTTCTAGGGCATTGGGCGGGGAAACGCACTCTGGAAATCTCTGTGGAGAGTATGCGGGATAAGCCTGTGGATAACCCGATTTGCCAAGCGCGCTTCCAATATAGTGTAGCACAAATGGCTCAAGCCACCAAATCTGGCGTTGGTGTTTGATTCTGTCTCGGGCGTGCGCGGGCGGGCTGTGGATAAGTTTTCCGCCCTGCGCGTTTTTGCAGCAATTTGGCTGGCTTAGGCCTTTTTATGGGCCTCTTGCCACGCGCGCGGGTCTTTGAGGAAGCGCTCGACCTCGGCCAAGGTCGCCTCGGAGAAGGCCGCTTGAGCGCGGGCTTCGGCCAGAACATCCCACCATGTGCACAGGTGGTGCAGGCTGACGCCATGATCCCCCAGTGTTTTGACGGTCTCGGGGAAGATGTCATAGTAAAAGATCACGGCTGTGTGGGCGCAGGTTGCGCCTGTGTCGCGGATGGCATCCACGAAGCTGAGCTTGGAGCCACCATCTGTTGTGAGGTCTTCCACCAGCAAAACGCGCTCGCCCTCGGACATGGCGCCTTCGATGCGGGCGTTTTTGCCGTAGCCCTTGGGCTTTTTGCGCACATAGGTCATGGGCAGGGCCATGCGCTCGGCGACGAGGGCGGCAAAGGGGATACCGGCGGTTTCGCCGCCTGCGATGTTGTCAAAGGCCTCAAAGCCCGCGTTGCGCATGACGGTCACTGTCAGGAAATCCATCAAGGTCGCGCGGATGCGCGGGTAGCTGATGAGCTTGCGGCAGTCGATATAGCTGGGTGAGGGCAACCCCGAGGCGAGCGTGTAGGGCTCGTCTGTGTTGAAGTTTACCGCGCCGATCTCGAGCAGCATACGGGCTGTGAGGCGGGCAATTTCTTCGGCGGTGGGGTAGCTTGTCGGGATCATGATCGGGCCTTTGGACTTGTGGCAGAGGGCGGGAGCCTCCGGCGGGGATATTTCGTGCAAAAAGAAAGAGCTCAGGAGACGTGCCAATGCAGGGGCATGCCCGGGTCAAACACGGTGACGGTGTGTTCGCCTGCGGGGAGGCTCTTGTCAAAGGTGAGTGGCGCGCCTTTGGTGAGGGTGATTTTGGCGTCGTTTACGGGCAGGCCGTAAAAGGCAGGGCCGTGGAGCGAGGTGAAGCCTTCGAGCTTGTCGAGCGCGCCTGCGGCCTCAAACACTTCGGCGAGGCAAGACAGGGCGATGGGCGCTGTGAAACAGCCTGCTGCGCAGCACTCGGCCTCTTTGGCGTGTGTGGGGTGGGGGGCGCTGTCGGTTCCGAGGAAATAGCGCGCATCGCCCGAGGTGGCTGCGGCCAGAAGCGCTTCGCGGTGCTCGCGGCGCTTGAGGATGGGCAGGCAGTAATAATGCGGGCGCATGCCCCCTACGAGCATATCGTTGCGATCGAGCATAAGGTGCTGCACCGTGATGGTGGCAGCAAGGCCTGCTGCGTTGTCTTTGACATAGTCGGCGGCGTTTTTGGTGGTGATATGCTCCATCACCACTTTCAACCCGGGCACGCTTTTGCGGATGGGATCAAGGATGCGGTCGATAAACACGGCCTCGCGGTCAAAGATGTCGATCTCGCGGTCGGTGACCTCGCCGTGGACACAGAGCGGGCAGCCGATTTCGGCCATACGCTCAAGCACGGGGCGGACATTTTCAAAGTTGCTCACCCCTGAGGCGGAATTGGTTGTGGCGCCTGCGGGGTAGAGCTTCACCGCTGTGATGAGGCCTGCGGCATGGGCGGCGGCCAGATCATCGGGGTCTGTGTCTTCGGTGAGATAGAGCGTCATCAGCGGCGTGAAGCCGGCCCCCTCGGGCAGCGCGGCCATGATGCGTGCGCGGTAGCTTTCGGCATCGGCCCCTGTGACCACGGGTGGCACAAGATTGGGCATCACGATGGCGCGGGCAAAGTGGCGGGCCGTTTCGGGCAGAACGGCCTTGAGCATTGCGCCATCGCGCAGGTGCAGGTGCCAATCATCGGGGCGGGCGAGCGTAAGCGTGTGTGTCATGGCCGAGCGCTTACACAAATTGCGCGCTTTGCGCCAGAGAAAACAGTGTGGCGTGGCTCAGCTGTCGGCGGCCTCAAGCTCGCTCAGGCGGGCTTCAACCCCCTTCAGGCGGCGCTCGAATGCGGGGACGCCATCAAGGCGGGCGATGACGTTTTTGCAGAGGGCATAGGCAAGTTTTGTGCGGCCCTTGTCATCAATATAGCGCAAAAGATTGCGCAGATACTGGCGGTCGTCGCGCCGTGCGCGGGCCAGTTTGGCAAAAATTTCAGGCGTGAGACGGCCTGTGCCTGTGAGCGCGATGAGGCGGGACAGCACCTTCATGTTGCGCAGGCTGAACTGGAGCGCGCCGCCGGCATGGCGCATGCGCAGCTTGTGCACATTGGGCCGCGTAAAGAGGGCCGCATGCATGGCATCTTCTGTTTCTTCGGGGTCATAGATGATGAAGGCTTCCTGGGCCGCATCGATCATATCGGGGGCGTAGCCGTAGCGCGATGTGAAATCGAGCCGGCGCTGGCGGATGAAGCGCTCGTCCCATTCTGTGACGCGCGGATCAAGCGTGGCCTGGGGCTGAAGCGCGAGGACGCGCGCGCCGGGGGCCGCGATGGAGTAGGCGGCGGCGGCATAGCCACAGGGGCCAGCGCCATAGAAGATGACATTGTCAAACTCTTCAAAGAAGCCGTCATCAATCAGATCGTCAAAATAGGCATAGATCTCGCGGTCGCGAAACCAGCTTTGACCATCGGACATGACCGTGAGGGACGACCAGCCCAGAACCTTGGCCACTTCCCAGCCCAAGGGGTGGGCGTTGGGGGAGATGCGCTGGATGCCGTCATAGCTCTCAAAGGTGACAAGCAGGGTTTCGCCCCCTGCGATGTAGGAGGAGAAGTGCTTGCGCCCGAGCGGTTGGAAGTGGCCGTTCTCCTCGGAGATGTCAGCCAGAGCTGTCAGCCAGTCGCGCTTGGGCATTTCGGCCAGCGAGCCTTTGAGTGTGTGTGCCAGATCCTGCATGTCTCAATACCTTTTTTGCACAAATTTACTCTGTGCTTTGAAGACTAGTTACAGCTGGATTGGGGCCGAAATGCGGAATATGCGTGTAACTTTAAGGCTATTTATGGCCCTTTTGGGCATGTGCAAGGATGAGGCGGGCATATTCGGGCGGCACGGGGCGCGAGGGGGGCGTCTGCAAAAGGCGGCCAAAGAGGGCGCGGTAGGGCTCAAGATCCATCAGGGCGGCAATGCGGCGGCGGCGCCATGTGACGGCCTTGGCGTGTAGCGCTGCCAGCGTTGCATCGCTCTGGAGCGCGCTCCATTCGGCCTCAAACGCAGGTGAGAGCGCAAGGATGCTGGTGTCTTCACAGCTGCAGTGGTTGCGCTCGACCCAGTAGTCGACATCCAGCATGTGATCTGAATGCACCGCGCGGCCACGGTCGGCTTTGGTGAGAAAACTCTCCATGGAGCCAAGGGCGTAGTGGTTGAGCTGGGCCAGCGCATAGTTGCTGCGGCCATAGTCGGAAAAGATGCGCTTTGTCTTGAAGTCATCGCCAAGCGCGCGGCCCTCGCCATCATACCAGCGGGCGGTTTGCACGGTCTCTGTGTTGGGCTGGCGCGGGCGGTGGACGCCTATTTTGCCGTAGGTGCCATCGTTTTTGTAGAGCGTTTTGAACATGGCGGCGCGCCATGGCCAGCTCATGATGGCGGGGGCGGCGCGGGTGAACTGGCGCGTCACGGGCGCATCGGCGTAGCGCACCACATCGTTGTTGCCAAAGAGCCGCCATGTGAGGGTGATGGCGGTGGCCTCGGGCAGGGTGGCGAGCAGCGCGCCAAGCGTATGGTCGCCCACATGGATGTTGACGAACTCGTCGATATCCAGCGCCAAAATCCAGTCGGCCTCGCGCACGCGCTTGTGCTTTGACGCCAGCTTGAGGCCCGTGAACTGGATGCCGCTTTTGTCATAGGGGCCATTGTTGCGGATGTGGGTGATGAGGCCGAGGCTTTCGAGGCGGTCAAGCATCAGGTCGGTGCCGTCGTCACAGTCGTTTGAGAGAATAAGAAAGTCGGTAAAGCCCACGGCCCTGTGGTGCGCCAGCCATTCCAGAAGGAAGGACGCCTCGTTGCGCAGGGTCAGGACGGCGAGGGCCTTCACTTGGTGGGCCACTCGCGGCGGAAACAGACGACTTTCTGGTCAGACAGGCGCGGAAAATAGGTGAGGCCTGCGGCATGCATGGCATCAAACACCGCGCGCACACCCGCCGCGCCGATCCACTGGGGGTGCAGCTCGATGACCGCCGCACGCAGGCCCGTATACTTGAGGTGGGGCAGCAGATCGGCCTCGGCGCCTTCGATATCGCAGATGAAAACATCGGGTTTGATCTTGTTGAACATGGTGTTGATGCCGAGCACCTCGACCTCTTCAACCGATTTGACAGGCATGTTTGTCACCTCTGGCTCAAGCGAGGAGGCGAGGAAGTTTTCGCGCACATAAAAGCTCTGCGGTTTGCCTTTGCGGGCGGCCAGCAGGGCGTTGTGGGTGGTGATTGTGGTGACGTCGTTGAGCCGGTGCATCTGGCGGTGAAAGTCGATGAGATGCGGGTTGGCCTCGAATGTGTGGATCGCCTTCACATCGCGCTTTTTGGCCAGAATGGTGGAGACATAGCCGATGCCGCCGCCCAGCTCGAGCACGGTATCGCCGGAATTGACGACACGCAGCGCGGCGTTGACTTCTTTGCCCTCATAGCCGTTGAGGCGCAGGGAGCGCCTGATCCTTGGGGTGATGACAGCAGGGTCTTTTGGCACGCGCACGCCGCGCGAGCGCACGATACCTATTTCTGTGGCTGTGTCGGGTGTTTCGGTTTGAACACTGTCCATTTTAGCTCTCCATATCAAGGGCGAGGGAATAGGCCACGCGCTCGGTTTCGTTGAGTTTCACTTTGAGCGCTTGGGCATAGAGCTCTTGGAATTCCTGGGTTTGGTGCAGGTCTTGCACCTTGGCCTTGTGCCATGCGAGGCCCTCTTCGTGCAGCTTGCGCAGCGTTTCATCGCTGATCAGGCGCGCATATTCGGCGCGGGTGCGCGCGAGGTTGCGCTGGATCGTGATGTCGCGGTGATCAGACCAATCCATGCGGATCCAGTAGTTGAGGCCGATGGAGCGATCAACGTGCAGCGCGCGGCCGCGCTGGCGCTTGATGAGGAAGCTTTCGGCGGAGCGCAGCGCATAGTGGTTGAGCTGAACAAGGTCATAACCAATTGTTTTCTTTGAGCTTCTCCAGCCGCCTTTGATATAGTCGCCTGTCACGTCATCGCCAGAGCCGTTGACCCATTTGAGCTGGTCGCGCTTCTCGTCAATCACCTGATTGGGGCGGTGACACGAGATTTTGCGGTAGGCATCGAGGTTTTTGAACATGGATTTAAAGCCCCAGACGGTGTGGGGCTTGGGGCAGTATTTGGGCGCGCAGGTGTCAAACTGTTCGATGACAAAATCATCGCTCAGCTTGTGCACATCATTGTGCCCGAAAAGCCGCCATGTCATCGCGATGTTGGTGGCGCCTTTGGTGGCTTTGAAGAGATCTTCCAGCGTGCCGTTGCCTGTGCGCACGTTGATGAACTCGTCCACATCAATATGGATGATCCACTCGGCGTTCTGGATGACCGGCTCTTTCTGGGCCTTGTTGAGCGCAAATTGCTGGGGCGACTTGCCCTTCCACTTGTTGTTGTCGCGGTGCTGAAGCACGCCCATCTTTTGCAAGTGGTCCAGAAGCTCGGTTGTGTTGTCTTCGCAGCCGTTGGTGTAGATCAGGAAGTTGTCTACCCCCATGGCGCGGTGATAGGCGACCCACTCCAGAATATAGGGGCTTTCGTTCTTCATACAGCCGACAATGACATTGCCGGTGTTGCCCTTGGGCAGCTTGCGCATGGGCACTTCGCTATATTGGGGCTGCTCGGCTTCTTCGCGCACTTTGCCCATGTCGTTGTGCGGGCGGATGTGGGTGGACATGACGATCTGGTGGTTGACCTTGAACATCTCAAGGAACTCGCCGCGTTTGTCGGAGGTGCCGCTTTGGTGCTTTTCTTCAAGCTCGGCATCAACCGGCACAAACTCCGACAGGCGCGCGGCGCTGTCTTCCTGCTCGGTGGTGAGCGCCTTGATGTCTTCAAAAGTGGGTGCCTGTTTGCGGATGAAATGTGTGGAGGAGGCCATATATTGCGTGGCGCGCCAGCCGCCTGTCATGGGGGCGGGGGTCCAGAGCTCTGTGGCCTTTGGCGGGGTGAACCAGCCGTCTTCCAGCGTGTCAAAGCGCTTGGTCAGCGCTGCGTTGTCGGCTTTGAAGCGCTCGGCCACAGGAAAGAGCGCGCCAGCCTCGATCACGGGGCCGCGCACACGGTGGGGGTAGATGAGCTTCTTGCGCATCTCAAAGGGCATGGAGAGCTCTTTGGCCTGCATGTAGCGCACGAAAATATCGTTGAGCTGGCGCGCGCGCTCAAGGGTCTCTGCACTTGGGCTTTTGTCAGGTTCAACGGCCTCGATCTGGCCCATGGGGATATCGGTGCCAAGAATGGCGTTCAGCTCGGCGGCCCCGTCTTCGGAGCCGAGGCGCTCCATATTGAGGGAGCGCATATGCACGTTGCCTGCGCCAAACACCTCTTCCCAATGGGTCAGAAGCCCCATGTAATCGACCCAGAAGGGCGGAAAGTGAATGTCGTTATACTCGGCTGTGAGCGGGTTGGGGGGCGTGCGCATGGCAAGGGCCGCGTCCCACCAGCTGTCGGCTTTGGTGAGCTCTAGCTCGTGCGAAAGCGGGTGGCGGCGGCCATCCATGACGGTTTTTTCGTAGTTTTGCACCAGGGCGCGGCTCTGTTCATCGACGTAGGCGTGAATCTGGATATCGTCAGAAAAGGGGGCGAAAAAGGCGCGCAGGCGCTCAAGCTCGCTCTTTTTGTGCATGAGCGCGCCCAGCTGGCCCGAGCTGATCACGAGGTGATCGGGCTTTTCACCTTCAAGAGACGCGGCAATCTGGGATTGCAGGTGCGAGTAAAGCGCCTGTTGCGCTGCAAGCATTTCAAAGCCGCGCAAGTGGCGCACGAGGCCAACTTCGGAGTTGGAAGAGCAGGCCATATAGATACGGATATGGTTCCAGTCGGGGCTGAACACCTTATGCTTGGCCAAAAGCGCGGATTTCTTCTTCAGAACCGTGCGAAAGCGCGCTGTGCCGTAGTCTGTCGGGCCGATTATCAGGCTGATTTTCATCGTTACTCTTCTATTTACTCTTACTTACACAGGCGTGGTTTCAAACAGGGTCGGCAGGCTCCGCGGGGGCTGTCTTGTTTTCATTGGCGCGGCCCCACCACGGCAGCTCGAAGCCGAGAAAAGCGCCTATTTTGCCGGGGGCGTCAGGGTCGGTGATGTCAAAGGCCAGAAAGTTGTCAGCCCCCGCAAAAACACGTTCACAGAACATATAATGCCCCAGAACCCAGCGGGCGAGGTGGCTCTCGTCACTGCCGTAGCCCTTGGGCAGGCCCGGCACATTGGTGTTGGGCAGGCGCAAGGTGCCAAGGTTGCCCCATCGCATGATGGAGGAGGCGGTGGCGGCAGGGTCGCGCATATTCAGAAGAAACCGCGTGTCGGGGTGGTGACGCTGGATTGCGTCGATCAGGCCCCAGTCGGTCTGGGGCCAGATGGAATAATGCAGGCCCGCCTGAGACAGCTCGTTGAAGCCGCGAAACCCGCCAAGGCGGCGCAGCGGGTCGCCATGATCAAAGTAGTCGCGGTACATGACCGTGCCAAGGTGCTTGCCGACAAGCTCGGGATCAGCGCTTTGGCGGCGGTGAATGCGCCAGTCTACCGTGCGGATACGGGCACGGCGCAGCGCGCGCGTGAGCGTGGTTGTGCCTGTCTTGGGCAAACCCAGATTGATGATTTTGAACCCGTCGCTCATGCGGGCATCCCGATAAGCTCGCGCAGCGCGGCCTCGTTTGGCGCATAGGGCGAACAGGTCTGAAGCTGCTTGCGCATCTCTTTGTAGGTGTCTTGCGCCATCAGCTCTTTGAGCTTGGCGCGGTGCAGCGCGACGCTTTCTTCGTGCAGCTCGGCAATGCCCGGCAGCGCCTTGAGGCGCGCCATTTCGGCGGCGAGCGGCTCGGCGTAGCGCAGGATGCTGTCGTCAAAATAGGCCGCATCGTTGCGCTCGCGCCAGTAAGTGTCATCAAAGTCGCGGAACTCGCGGTTCACATCGCCGCGGTCATTCTTGACAAGGTAGCTGTCAAGCGAGCGCAGCGCGTAGTGATTGAGCGTGGCGAAGTTGCGCACGCCTTTTGAGGGAAACTTGCGGATGCGCCGCTTGTTGACCCGTTTGATAAACTGGATCATCGCAGGCTGGCCCGAGCCGTCTGTCCAGCTGGGCTGCTTGCGGCGGGGCAGGTTGGCGCCCTCGTGAAACGGGCGGTGCGCGCCATAATAGGTCATCGGGAAATCCGAGCGCACGAGGGATTTGACCTCGATCGCGGTTTCATGTGTCCAGATGTCGGGGTTGTGAGAGTAGAGGAACTGCTCGATCACAGGCTTGTCTTCATAGGTCTCGACACCGCAGTTGGCGAAGAACTGGAAGGTGACGGAGATACATTGCGGGTTGCCGCAGGCCTCGATCAGCGCGGGGATCGTGTGATCGCCGACATGGATGTTGAGAAATTCGTCGACATCGGCGACCCAGACCCAATCGGCCTTTTTGATCGACGCGCGGCGGCGCGACTTTTTGAGCGCCTCCATCTGGTAGTTGCGCCCCTTGGCGGGGTTCACCATGGTCTCGACGATGCCATGCTCCTGAAACTTCTCCAGCAGGCGGTCGGTGCCGTCGGTGCAGTCGTTGTGATAGATCATGAAATCGGTCACGCCGATGACGCGGTTAAAGGCGATCCATTCCAAGAGGAACGGGCCTTCGTTTTTCACGCAGGTGAGGGCTGTGATATTCATGCGGAGCGCTCCGCGCGGGACTCGGTACTATACTGCATTAACTGCCTGACTCGTTAACTGTGCCAGCCTTTTGGCTTGGTGGCATCTTATTGTTTCCAAAACTATGCCAGTTGCTCCCCTATGCGTCAATATCTGCGCTTGTTTGCTTAATATTTTCCGAATTGCTGTGTGATTTTGGCGCTTGGAGAAACAATATGAGGATGCATTCCAAACTTGATATGTGTCAAGTCGGCCGGCTTTGAGCTGTGATATTCAAAGCTTGGAATGTAACAGGAGGAAACACCATGACATTGGACTGGAAACTGGGCGGTGTGCTGCTCGGGGGCGTCTTTTTTCTTGCTGTGCTGCTCGTAAAGCCCATTGGCGTGAGCACGCAGTTTGTCATTTTGGACGCAATCATTGGCGACACGGTCAACAGCGCGCTCGTGAGCGAAACGGACACGGGCTATACCTCGACCAACGCCTATCTGGCGAAATCAGACGGCAAATATGCCAAAGCGGCGGCCAATCCGCTGAACTACTCGTTCATTTTTGTTCTGGCGATGATGGCCGGGGCCTTTGCCTCGACGCGCCTGCGCGGTGGTCTGGACGCAGCCGAGCGCAGCATGCCTGCGATCTGGCGTAACACCTACGGGGACAGCCCCGTAAAGCGCTATGCGCTGGCGTTTTTGGGCGGGTTTGTTGTGCTCTATGGCGCACGTCTCGCGGGGGGCTGCACCTCGGGCCATATGATGAGCGGCATGATGCAAACCGCCGTGTCGGGCTACATCTTTGCTGCGGGTGCCTTTGCAACGGCGGTGCCTGTGGCCTTGTTGATGTACAGAAAGGAGAGCTGAGATGGAAGTTTTACTCGCAATCGTGATCGGGGCCGCTTTTGGCGCGGTGCTTGACCGTATCGGCGCAACCAACCCCACCTGGATCGGGCGTATGCTCGCGCTGACGAACCTCAACCTGATGAAGACAATTCTTCTGGCCATTGGCACAGGCTCTATCCTGATGTTTGCAGGCCAGATGGCAGGGCTTGTCGATGTGGGCCACATGAGCGTGAAGGCGGCTTATGCCGGTGTCTTTATCGGTGGCCTGATGCTGGGCGCGGGCTGGGCGGCCTCGGGCTTCTGCCCGGGTACGGGCGTCTGTGCGGCGGCCTCCGGGCGCAAGGATGCCTGGTTCTTTATTGCGGGCGGCCTTTTGGGCGCTGCGGCCTATATGGTGACCTATCCGGCATGGAAGGCCAGCGGACTTTTGGACGATATCGCCGGTGGTAAGACCACACTCGGCACAGTGCCCGGCGCAAGCTATGACGGGCTGACCGCCATGTCAGGCGATCTGATCGGGATCTTGATGGGGCTGGCGTTTGTTGTCATCGCCTTTGTCCTGCCCGAGCGGATCGGCGGCGGCGGTGTGGCTGTGCCTGCCGAATAAGGCTGACCGAGACCCATGGGTGAACGGCGCGTGCTGAAAGGCAGGCGCCGTTTGCTTTTGGGGCGCTGAGAGGCTGGCTGTGACCCTGCGGGGCGGCTTGCGCCGCGCAGGTTTTTTGATTGGGGGCCAGCCCCCAAACACACTTTAGATTGGGGGCCAGCCCCCAAACCCCCGGGATATTTAGGGCAAAAAGAAAGATCAGGCGGGCTTGCGCGCGATGAAGTCGATCAGGGCCGAGCGGCCTGCGTGGGCGGTGCCTTCGCGGATCTCGGCCTCATAGGCGCGGCAGGTGAGAATGTCCCAGCCGGCAAAGGCCTCCTGGAGGAGTGCTTCTGTGTACATATTCGCGACTTGGGGTGGGCCGCCTGTTTTATAGGCGAGTTGCGCCGGCGTGTAGCCGTGCAAGAGCATGAGGCCCTGGGGGGCGACGGCCTGTTTCATCTTGTCAAAGAGGGCGGCGCGCGCGCTTGGCCCCATGAACTGGATGAAGATGCCGAGCACCATGTCGTATGTTCCGGTGAAAGGGGTGGTGAGGACATCGGCCTCATGGAATGCCACCTCTACGCCGCGCGCCTTGGCGAGCTTTTCGGCCTTGGCGATGGCGGAGGGGGCGTATTCCAGCGCGGTGACGCTCAGGCCCTTTTCGGCCAGAAACACCGCGTTGCGCCCCTCGCCATCGGCAACAGAGAGGGCGCTCTGGCCCGCGGTGAGCAAGGCTTCGTGGGTTTTGAGGAATTGGGCGGGGGCCGTGCCGAAGAGGTAGCCCTCGGCTTTGAAGCGGTCTTCCCACATGCGTTTGGGCTCCTTAAACGAAAAACGCCCCGCGGGTGATGCGGGGCGCTATGGTGTGTCGTGTGAGCAAGGCTTACTTGCTCGCGGTCGGGCCGATCAGCATAACCATCTGGCGGCCTTCCATTTTAGGGAAGTTCTCGATCTTGCCGAGTTCAGCTTCGGTCACGTCTTTGGCAACACGCTCCAGCAGCTCGCGGCCGAGGTTCTGGTGGGCCATTTCGCGGCCACGGAACCGCAGGGTGATTTTCACCTTGTCGCCGTTTTCCAAGAACTTGGTCACATTGCGCATCTTGACGTTATAGTCGTTGATGTCCGTGTTGGGGCGGAACTTGACCTCTTTGATCTCGATGATCTTTTGTTTCTTGCGGGCCTCGGCTTCGCGCTTTTGCTGTTCATATTTGAACTTGCCGAAATCCATAATCTTGCAGACCGGCGGGTTCGCGTTTGGCGAGATCTCGACAAGGTCCAGATCGGCGTCGGCGGCCATGACCATGGCCTGCGCAGGTGTGACAACACCGACGTTTTCGCCATCAGCGCCGATCAGGCGGATTTCATTGCTGGTGATACGGTCATTGACGCGGGGGCCAGTGTCGCGCTGTGGAGGCGCGTTATGAGGTCTACGGGCTATGGTTTTGATCCTTTGTGTTGTTGACCTTGCTAGTCTTGCGCAGGGTAGAGGGGAGCTTGGGCGGATTCAAGCGGCAATCGGCTGATTTGAGCTGATTTGAGCGCCTTTCCCCCTTGCAGCTTTCAGTGGCCTGCGCCATTTGGCACATTGAGTGCGCTCATGCAAACCTGAGCGCCCAACCTAAGGGGAAAGAGTTATGAAGAATTTACTTTGGATTGTGCTTGCTGCGATTGTTTTGGGAGTTGGCTATTATGTCTACTCAGGTCAAAGCGTGACAGAGGCCGTGGAGAGCGTGACAGAGACCGTCACCGAAGCGGCACCCGTTGACGCGGTGACCGAAGCGGCCACTGACGCGGCGACAGGTGTTGCCGAGGCTGTCGAGGGCGCGGTTGATGCGGCCACAGAAACAGCCGGTGAAGCGGTTGAAGCTGTGGAAGAGGCGGCAACTGAGGCGGCTGACGCAGCCACCGATGCCGTGGAGACAGCGACAGATGCCGCAGCAGAGGCAGCAACCGCTGCAACAGACGCCGCAGCAGAGGCTGTGGATACAGCGACTGAAACGGCCACAGAGGCAGCTGACGCAACGATGGACGCCGCCACAGGCGCAGCTGACGCGGCGGTTGAAGCGGCTTCAGAGGCTGCCGATACGGTCACCGAGACAGCAACCGACGCGGTAGACGCGACCACCGACGCCGTTGACGCCACAGCAACAGAGGCTGTTGAGGCGACAACCGAAGCAGCTGAAGCCGCGGATGCGACAGCAGACACAGCGGTAGAGGCAGCGGACGCGACAGCAGAAGCAGCCACGGACGCGGCCGAAGAGGCGACATCCGGCATGGGCGAGTTGCTCACACCAGAGGGCTTCAACTTTGACAAAGTGTCAGAGATGATCGACGGCTCGGAAGCCATCGGCACGATGCAGAAAAACGTTCTCAAGCAAGGCCTTAAAGCCGCACAGGACAACCCTGACGCGCTCAAGGAAATCTTGGCAAAAGTCAAAGAGGCAATGGGCCTGTAAGCCTGATCCCCTCTGACAAAGAGAAAGCCCCGCTGGTTTTAGCGGGGCTTTTTTTATGGTCGGTTTGCTCTGCGCATCTGCGCGGGCGGCAAGGCCTGCGCTAGTCCAGAAAGGCCTTTTCAACAACATATGTCTTGGGCTCGCTGTTGGCGCCTTCTTCAAGGCCGTAGTCTTCCAGCATTTCTTTCAGCTCGAGGTTGAAGGCCATATTTCCGCAGATCATGGCGCGGTCGTTCTTGGGGCAGATCGGCTCGACGCCAAGGTCGGCAAAGGCCTCACCCGAGCGCATGAGGTCGGTGATGCGGCCCATCTTGGCGCTCTCTTCGCGTGTGGTCGTGGGGTAATATTTGATCTTCTTCCAGAAGCCCTCGCCAATCACCTCGCCCAGCAGCTCGTTTGTCTTGAGGCCCTCGATAATCTCGGCGCCATACGTCAGCTCGCCGGCTTCGCGGCAGGTGTGGGTGATGATGACCTCGTCATAGTCGGCATAGGTCTGTGGCTCGCGCAGCAGCGAAGCAAAGGGTGCAAAGCCTGTGCCCGTGGCAAAAAACCAGATCCGCTTGCCCGGCAGCAGGGCATCATGGACGAGCGTGCCCACGGGCTTGGGCCGCAGGATGACCTCATCTCCGACCTTGATATGCTGCAAGCGTGAGGTGAGGGGGCCGTCCTGCACCTTGATGGAGTAGAATTCGAGCTCTTCATCCCAGCTTGGTGAGGCGATGGAATAGGCGCGCAGAAGCGGCTTTTGCTTGCCTGTCTTGGGGTCAGGCGCGCCCATCAGGCCGATCATGACAAACTCGCCCGAGCGAAAGCGCAATGTGGCAGGGCGCGTGCAGCGGAAGCTGAACAGCCGGTCGGTATAGTGCTTTACCTCGGTCACGGTCTGCGCATCGGGCAGGGTGGGTGTTTTGATCGGTTTTGCCTCGGTCATATCAGGCTCTCGCTGCTTATTTGGGTTGGCTACGGGGTAAACCCGTATCTTTGAAATAGCTTTGATCTGGATCAGATGCAGGGGCAAGCGCTGGCGATGTTGTTTTGCTTGAATGCGGGAAATTATCTCAGTATGAGGCGCTTAAAGGGCGCAAGGCGGAACATATGTTTTGCAGGCGCGCATGTCACACGGCTTTAACGGGAGTTTCCTCATGGGGCAAAAACTTGACGCGCTTGACCGCAAAATTCTGGCCGAGCTGCAACGGGACGGAGCGCAATCGCTTGACGAGATTGCAGGGCAGGTTGGCAGCTCAAAGACCCCTGTGTGGAACCGCATTCGCAAGATGAAGGAGGGGGGCGTCATTCGCCAGCAGACGGTGCTTCTGGATGCCGAGGCGCTTGGGCTTGAGGCCTGTTTTTTTGTGCTGATCCGCACGAGCGAGCACGAGAAAGACTGGCAAAACGCTTTTTTGCGCGCGCTGCACGAGCGCCCTGAAGTGATGGAAGCCCACAGGCTTGCAGGCGATATCGACTATATCCTGAAAGTGCGCGTGGCCAATGCGCGGGCCTATGATGTCTTCTATCAGGCGCTGATTTCAGAAGTGAAAATTCACAACGTCACAGCGCTTCTGTCGATGGAAGAGATCAAACACACGACAATGCTGCCGCTCTAGACCGCCTCCAACGCTTTGATAATGGGCGAGAAGTCGGCGGCTGTCAGCGAGGCTCCGCCCACAAGCGCGCCGTCGACATCGGGCACGGTGAAGATATCGGCTGCGTTGTCGGGCTTGACCGAGCCACCATAGAGCAGGCGCACAGAGCGGCCCACACCTGCGCCAAAGCGGCGTTCAAGGCGTGCGCGGATAAAGCCGTGGACTTCGCTGATCTGGTCAAGGCTGGGCACAAGCCCTGTGCCAATGGCCCAGATCGGCTCATAGGCGACAACGAGGTTTTCGCCTGTGGAGCTGTCAGGGATAGAGCCTGCGAGCTGGCCACCGATGATATCAAGCGTGTTCTGGGCCTCACGCTGGGCAAGGCTCTCGCCCATGCAGACAATCGCCATCAGCCCTTCGGCCTGGGCGGCGCGGGCTTTGGCGCGGACAAGGTCCGAGTGTTCTTCATGGGCGTCGCGGCGCTCTGAATGGCCCAGAATCACGGCTGTTGCGCCTGCATCTTTGAGCTGGGCTGCCGCAATATCACCTGTATGGGCGCCGGCGCTGGCCATGTGGCAATCTTGTGCGCCAATGGCGATGGGCGCGTGGGCGCAGGCGGCTGTGATCAGCGTAGCAGGCGGGCAGATGAGGATATCAACCGCCGGGGCGGCGTGGGCTGTGGCAAGTTTGCCCAGCTCTGCAAGGCTGGCTTGCGTTCCGTTCATCTTCCAGTTGCCTGCTGCCAGTTTGCGCCGCATGATCTGCTCCTCAATCGTGTTCAGGCAGACCTAGCAGCTTGGGTGCGCGGGGCCAATATGCTTCTGGCGGCATTGCACTCATGGACAGACAGTTTAGAACGGTTTCAGGCGGTATGAGGATTTGGATATGATTGATAAGATTGATTTTGCAGCGCTTGAGGCAGGGGATGCGCAAGCGCGCGCCAAGCTCGCGCGCGGGGTGCTGGAAACGGGCTTTCTACAGATCGCCAACACGCCCATCTCCAAAGCAGATACGCTGGCGCTGATTGCGGCTTACGAGGCGTTTTTCAAGCTGCCTGTGGCCGAGAAAGCCAAGGTGGATATGGCGCGCACGGGCTCCAACCGTGGCTGGGGGGCGAGTGGCTCCGAGCAGGTCGATCCGATGGCCAACCCTGATTATAAAGAAGTTTTTGACTGCGGCTATGAGCTGGATGCCGAGGATCCGCTGCGCGCCAGTGGCTTGCTTGTCTACGGGGCCAACCAGTGGCCCGATGCACCCGCGGGCTTTGCCAAGACAGTGCAGGGCTATTACGGGCAGGCGATAGCGCTGTGCCGTGCGCTTTTGGGCCATATTGCCGAGGCTTCAGGGCGGGATGCGACCTATTTTGAAGCGCGCTTCAGCCGGCCAATGGCGCTGTTGCGCAGCAATTATTACCCCGCGCGGCCCGATTGGGCTGGCGACAAAGACTTCGGCATCGCCGCCCATACAGATTATGGCTGTCTGACGCTGCTGACGGGCGACGGGACGGCGGGCCTTGAGGTTCTGGGGGCGGATGGCGCTTGGCACGCGGTCGAGGTGACGCCAGGGGAGTTTGTCATCAACTTCGGCGAGATGCTGGAGATGTGGTCGGGCGGGCGTGTGAAAGCCACGTTGCACCGTGTGGTGGGCACGGGCGAGGCGCGTATTTCGGTGCCGATGTTTTTCAATCCGAATTACGACACCGATGTCAGCGCAGAGGGCGCTGCGCCGATCTCGGCGGGGGACTATCTCACCAAGCGGTATGACGAGACCTACCTGCACCTGAAGGCCAAAGCCTAAAGGCTGCGCGCCA
The DNA here is from genome assembly GCF_965658795.1 of Lentibacter sp. Taxonomy (NCBI): domain Bacteria; kingdom Pseudomonadati; phylum Pseudomonadota; class Alphaproteobacteria; order Rhodobacterales; family Roseobacteraceae; genus Lentibacter; species Lentibacter sp. The sequence goes on from NZ_CBFHTG010000009.1 coordinate 59,389, forward strand.
GAAGCCAGTGATAGAGAAGCTGGCCACCCAAGAGGCAGGCGCAAGCTGTGGCGATGCTTGAGAGAACAGGGACGAAGAGCACCATCAAAAGCAGGGTGCCTGCGGCAAGCGCGGGCATAAAAGCCAGCGCCACCCTGCGCGGGGCATGCCAGCCCGCTTGCCCTGTGGGGCCAAATTGCATGGGCAAGCTGCTATGGTTTTGAAACTGGCCATTGGCGCGCCATGCCACGCCAAGCATCACACAGAGTGTCAGCAGGCAGAGCAGGGCGGCCATGATCTCAGGCTTTGCCGAGGTCGGCGGCGAGGCTCTCAACGTCTTTGAACTTGATCGATTCGCCACAGCCGCAGGCGTCTTCGACATTGGGGTTTTTGAACTTGAAGCCCGCTTCCAAGAGCGAGACTTCATAGTCGATTTCGGTGCCGAACAGGAACATCTGCGCCATCGGCGCGATGAGGATGCGGGCACCGTTTTCTTCAACCACTTCGTCGTGCTCATTGAGCTCGTCGACGTAGTCCATCGTATATTCCATACCTGCGCAGCCGCCTTTTTTCACGCCAATGCGCAGCCCGGTGTGGCCCTTGGCCTCCATGAGCTTGCGGATTTGCTTGGCGGCGGACTCTGTCATGGTAACAGCTTGTTTGCCTGGGATGCCGAACATTTGGTTTCCCTTCTAAGAGTTTGACTTGGTTACATAAAGCCTAGTTCTAGGCGCGCTTCGTCAGACATCATGTCCATGCCCCACGGGGGCGACCAGATCAGCTCGACGTCAACTTGCTTGACGCCTGCGAGCGGCTCGATGGCTTCGGCAACCCAGCCCGGCATTTCGCCCGCAACAGGGCAGCCGGGCGCTGTGAGCGTCATCAGCACGCGCACTTCGCTCTCGGCGTTGATCTCGATGGTGTAGATCAGCCCAAGGTCATAGATATTCACTGGAATTTCAGGGTCATAGACCGAGCGGCACGCCTCTACGATGTTTTCATAGAGCGGATGTCCCGTGTCTGACGGGGCGATCAGCGGTGTGCCTTCAATCGGATCAATCATTTCAGTCATGGCGCGCGTCCTCTGGTTCCTGACTGTTTATATAGGGAAAGGCCCGCGCCGCGTAAACCCGCGTGGGCCTGCTTTTTTGGTTTGGCACGGGGCAGGCTGGGGCTGTGCGGGGGCCGTAGCGTCTGCGAATTGTGGCCAGTTCACAGGTTTTTGGCCCTGTTCAGCGCTGTTTGCGCCCAATCTGTCGCAAAACTTGCACATTTGAGCCTTGCCGATTGTCGCGCCGAAAGGCATCTTGGCGCAAACTTCGTGTTGAAAACGGTGCGGGCAACACCCAAGTTAACACTTCGAAAACGCGGAAAGCGCCGAAGCTGCCTCAGGTGAGGGGTGCGGGGCTTTGCCACTGAACAGGACAAGAGCATGACAGAACAAATGAACACCTCCTTCCCAGTACTGCCGCTGCGCGACATTGTGGTTTTTCCCCATATGATCGTGCCGTTGTTTGTGGGCCGTGAAAAGTCGGTGCGCGCGCTGGAAGAGGTCATGAACGACGGGAAGCAGATTCTGCTCGCCGCACAGGTCGATCCGGGCGATGACGACCCGGACACAAGCGGCATCTATCAAGTTGGCGTTTTGGCCAATGTGCTGCAGCTTCTCAAACTGCCCGACGGCACCGTGAAGGTGTTGGTGGAAGGCATCACGCGTGTCAGCGTCACCGGTTACCTCGACAACCCCGAGTTCTTTGAAGCGACGGCAGAGCCGCTGGATGAGACCATGGGCGATGATGCCACTGTTGAAGCGCTTTTGCGCACGGTTGGCGACGAGTTTGAGCGCTATGCAAAAGTGCGCAAGAATATCCCTGAAGAGGCGCTTTCAGCCGTGGGCGAGGCGCAAGAGCCTGAAAAGCTCGCCGACCTTGTCGCTGGACACCTCGGCATTGAAGTGGAGCAGAAGCAGGAGCTTTTGGAAACACTGGATGTGAGCGAGCGGCTTGAGAAGGTCTATGGCCTGATGCAGGGCGAAATGAGTGTTCTGCAGGTTGAGAAGAAGATCAAAACCCGCGTGAAGAGCCAGATGGAGCGCACGCAGCGCGAATATTATCTCAACGAGCAAATGAAGGCGATCCAGAAAGAGCTGGGCGATGGCGAAGAGGGCGAGGGCGAACTGGCCGAGCTTGAAGCGCGCATCTCGCAAACCAAGCTCTCCAAGGAAGCCCGCGAAAAGGCCGATGCAGAGCTGAAAAAGCTCAAGAACATGTCGCCCATGTCGGCCGAGGCGACCGTTGTGCGCAACTATCTCGACTGGATGCTCTCCATCCCGTGGGGTGTAAAGTCCCGCGTGAAGAAAGACCTTGGCCGCGCCGAGGCGATTCTGGATGCCGATCACTACGGGCTTGAAAAGGTCAAAGAGCGCATTGTCGAGTATCTGGCCGTGCAGCAGCGCAGCCAGAAGCTGAAAGGCCCGATCATGTGCCTTGTCGGCCCTCCCGGCGTGGGCAAGACCTCGCTTGGTAAGTCTGTGGCCAAAGCCACGGGGCGCGAGTTTATTCGCATCTCCCTTGGCGGCGTGCGCGATGAGAGCGAGATCCGTGGTCACCGCCGCACATACATCGGCTCGATGCCCGGCAAGATCATTCAGGCGCTGAAAAAGGCAAAAACCACCAATCCGCTTATCTTGCTCGACGAGATCGACAAGATGGGGCAGGATTTCCGTGGTGACCCTGCTTCGGCGATGCTTGAGGTGCTGGACCCTGAACAAAACGGCACATTTGTAGACCACTATCTTGAGGTGGAATATGATCTGAGCAATGTCATGTTCCTGACCACGTCAAACAGCTACAACATGCCCGGGCCGCTCCTTGACCGGATGGAGATCATCCCGCTGTCTGGCTACACAGAGGACGAGAAGCGCGAGATCGCCAAGCAGCACCTGACGCAAAAGCAGATCAAGAACCACGGCCTGAAGGCCAAGGAATTTGCTCTGACCGATGAGGCGCTGACCGATATGATCCGCTATTACACCCGCGAAGCGGGCGTGCGGAACCTTGAGCGCGAGATCGCCAAGGTGGCGCGCAAAGCGGTGACACAGATCGTGAAGAAAGAGGCCGAAACCGTGAAGGTGACGGCTGATAATCTTGATGATTTCCTTGGCGTACGCAAATACCGCCACGGGCTGGCCGAAGACGAGAACGCTGTTGGTGTTGTCACGGGGCTTGCCTACACCTCTGTGGGCGGCGATCTGCTCCATATCGAGGCGCTCAAGCTGCCAGGCAAGGGCCGTATGAAGACAACCGGCAAGCTCGGCGATGTGATGAAAGAGAGCATCGACGCGGCAAGCTCCTATGTGCGCTCGATCTCTCCGAGCATCGGGGTGAAGCCGACGAAGTTTGACAAGATCGACATTCACGTCCACGTGCCTGACGGGGCTACGCCCAAAGACGGGCCAAGCGCGGGTCTTGCCATGGTTACGTCGATTGTCTCGGTGTTGACAGGCATACCTGTGCGCAAAGACATCGCCATGACAGGGGAAGTCAGCCTGCGCGGCAATGCCATGCCGATCGGGGGGCTTAAGGAGAAGCTGCTCGCCGCTTTGCGCGGCGGGATCAAGACCGTTCTCATTCCGGAAGAAAACGAGAAAGACCTCGCCGATATTCCGGACAATGTGAAAGAGGGCCTTGAGCTTATTCCTGTGAAGCATGTCAGCGAAGTGCTGAAATATGCGCTGGTGAGCACGCCCGAACCCATCGAATGGGACGAGGAGGCCGAAGAGGCCGCCGCGGCGGCGCGCTTGGCGGGGCAAGCACCTGCTGGTGCCACAGCGCATTAAGCCAGCCTAAAGCGAAGCAAACAAAAAGCGCCGCCTCAGTCAGTGAGGCGGCGCTTTCGTTTGGGCGGCTAGGCCGCGCCTTAAAGCTGAGGGATCGCCAGAACAACCGCCAGAAGCGCCACAAGCGCTGTGCCTGACGACGAGGATGTGGCCTCTGCGATAATGATATCCTGCTCGATAACAGGGTCAGAGAGCGAGCCCGCTTGAGCGGCGCTGGCTGTGAGCGCACAGGATAGGGCGAAAGCTTTTACGAAGGTTTTCATGGTAATGTCCCCCAAGACAAAGTGTTAAAGGGCTAAAGATAGCGCCAGATCGGGCCGGGATAAAGCCGATATAGCGAATTTTGCCTGTTTTTAAGGGAAAACACTATGCAGCTTGGCGGCCAGTTGTTAAAGGTTAATGAAAAAGTATCGAAAGATAGAGGCGAGTAATCATGTCCACGACAGCACCAAAAACAAAGAAAACGGCTCCTAAGGCTCCAAAAGCCACCAAGGCGAAGACGCCAGCGGCCAAGGTTGCTCCAAAGCCTGCCGCAAAAGCACCAGCCAGCAAGGCCACTGCGCCCAAAGCTGTGGCAAAGCCAAAGCCTGTGTCCAAGCCCAAGCCACCTGCACCCACAGCCGCGCCAGAGGCCAGCGCCGCCGCCCCGAAAGTGACACCTGTCGTGGTGCAAGCGCCTGAGCCGACGCTGGCAAGCCCTGAGATGCGCAAGGAGCAACTCCTTGACGAAGTTGCCAAGCGCTCGGGCGCCAAGCGCAAAGATGTAAAGCCGATCGTGGAAGCCATGCTCGAAGTGCTGGGCGAAGCTTTGGGGGAGGCGCGCGAGCTGAACCTGAAACCCTTGGGCAAGATCAAAGTGGCGCGCACGAAGCTTGTGGCCAATGGCCGTGTGATTCAGCTGCGTCTGCGCCAGTCAGACATGGTAATCAAAGAGCTTGAGGACAAAGCCCAAGCCGCCGAGTGACAACATGCTCACATGACATGATAGAAGGCGCGCCACCGAAAGGGGCGCGCCTTTGCGTTTCCAAGGCTGCATCTGAGACTTGGGGGAGGCGTTTGGTCTGCGTTAAAAGCATTTAAAAACAAATACTTATTGCATTTCATCAAAGAAAATCACGTGTTTCTCGATATTTGTCACAAAACACGCTTGCAAGCCTGCGCTGCTGTCGCTAAATACCGCCGCACGGGTCGTTAGCTCAGTTGGTAGAGCGCTTCGTTTACACCGAAGATGTCGGGAGTTCGAGCCTCTCACGACCCACCATTCTCCCCCAGATCAGCACAGTTTACCAACAATCTGCAGTTTGCTGTGGTTGGCTGCGTAAATCTGCGCCAATCCCCCTTGCATCACACTCCCCAGCCTCCTAGAAGGGCGCAGATTTAGCTGGTGCGCAAGCGCTGGCCCGTGACGCAATGCCTATATGCAAAGGATGACAAAATGCAGGTCACCGAGACCCTGAACGAAGGCCTCAAGCGCGCCTATACCATTATGCTGACAGCCGCCGAGCTGAACACGAAAGTGGATGAAAAGCTCAAAGAAGCGCAGCCCGACATCGAAATGAAAGGCTTCCGCAAAGGCAAAGTCCCTATGGCACTGCTCAAAAAGCAGTTTGGCGACAAGGTCATGGGTGAAGCGATGCAAGAGAGCATTGATGGCGCGATGCAAGAGCATTTTGAAGCCTCAGGCGACCGCCCTGCGATGCAGCCAAAGGTCGAAATGGTCGATGGCGACAAGTGGAAAGAGGGCGACGATGTTGTCGTTTCTATGGAATATGAAGCGCTGCCAGAGATCCCCGATGTGGACCTCAAAGGCATCAAGCTTGAGCGCATGGTCGTCAAAGCGGGTGATGACGAAGTTGAAGAAGCGCTGAAGTCGCTTGCCGAAACAGCGCAGAACTTTGAATCACGCAAAAAAGGCTCAAAGTCAAAAGACGGCGACCAAGTGGTTATCGACTTCCTTGGCAAAGTTGACGGCGTGGCCTTTGACGGCGGTGCCGCCGAAGATTACCCGCTCGTTCTGGGCTCAAACAGCTTTATTCCGGGCTTTGAAGAGCAGCTTGTTGGCGTAAAAGCAGGCGATGAGAAAAACGTGGAAGTGAGCTTCCCCGAAGAGTACCAAGCCGAAAACCTCGCAGGCAAAGCCGCTGTGTTCGAATGCGTTATCAAAGACGTAAAAGAGCCCAAAGCAGCCGAGCTGAACGACGAGCTGGCCACCAAATTCGGCGCAGAAGATCTTGCCGCCCTCAAAGGCCAGATTGCCGAGCGTCTTGAAGCCGAATATGCGGGCGCGGCCCGTGCGGTTATGAAGCGCAGCTTGCTTGACGAGCTGGACAAGCTTGTCAGCTTTGATCTGCCACCGTCACTTCTGGACTCAGAAGCAGGCCAGATCGCCCATCAGCTGTGGCACGACGAAAACCCTGACGTTCAGGGCCATGATCACCCCGAAATCACGCCGACAGACGAGCACATCAAGCTTGCCGGCCGCCGTGTGCGCCTTGGCCTTCTTCTTGCCGAGCTCGGCCAGAAAGCCGAAGTTCAGGTGTCCGACGCCGAGATGACCCAAGCGATCATGAACCAAGCGCGCCAGTACCCAGGCCAGGAGCGTCAGTTCTTTGAGTTTGTTCAGCAAAACCAGCAAATGCAGCAGCAGCTGCGTGCGCCTTTGTTTGAAGACAAAGTCATCGACTACGCGTTTGAGCTTGCCACTGTGAGCGACAAAGAAGTCAACAAAGACGATCTGCAAAAAGCGGTTGATGCGCTCGACGACGAGTAAGCTGACCCTTTAACCAAACGAAAGGCCGCTCCATTCGGGGCGGCCTTTTGCGTTTCAGCCTGCGCGCAAGCCGGTTTCGACCAGCATACCCCGCCGCTTGGCCTCGTAATAATAGCCGCGCGCATACCAGCTGATGGCCGTGTCGATATCTCCATCAGACAAGAGCCAAGCGCCGCGCAGATATTTTCCTGCATATTTCAGATTGGTTTCTGCATCGAGCAGGCTTTCGGGCGGGCCTGTGTGGCCCATCGTGCGCGCGGTTTGGGGCAGGATTTGCAACAGCCCATAGTAGCGGCCATTGCGCGCGCGCGGATTGTGGGTGCTTTCGCGGATCGCGAGCTTGTGCAGCAAGGCGCGCGGCATCTCGTAGTGATCGGCGTATGTGTTGATCAGCGCGCGCAACTCTGGTGTTTCGTTGGGGTAGAGCGGCGGCTCATCTGCCGCGGAGCGCGAAGCCTCTGTTGCCTCGGGCGGGCTGCCGCAGGCAGAGAGCAGGGCGCTAGCGGTGAGAAGCTGCAAGGCGGTGCGGCGGGACAGGGGCATATGTGGCCTCGATACTTGTGAAACTGGGGGGATCTAACCCCAGTTTCCCGATCTCTGCCAGCCGCACCGCAGAGATGCGCGCGAAGCTGCCGATGCCTATAGCGTGGCGAGCGCTGCTTTGACCGAGGCCACAAGCGCGGCAGTTGGCTCAATGCCAAAGCTCAGGCGCAAAAAGCCCTCTGACACATCATCGCCCCAGCGGGCGCGTCTGTCGCCTGAGGAGTGCAGCCCGCCAAAGCTTGTCATCTGGGCAAAGCCTGCGTGCTTCAGAAAGCTGTCGGCTGCCGCCGCGCTGGCAAATTTGGCCCCGATCAGAAAGCCCTGATCGAGTGCCTGCGGATGCGGAGCCGGGTAGATCACACTCTCAACGGCACCACTGTCTTGCAGAAGCGGCAGCACGGCGCGGGCGTTTTCACACATGCGCGCCATGCGGATTTCGACCGTTTCCAGACCGCGCAGCAAAAGCCAGGCCTCATGCGGCGCAGGGATGTTGCCCGTGAGGTTCCGAACGCTCAAGAGCCGCGCCATATAGGCTTCATCGCGGCTGGCAACATGGCCCATGAGCAAATCGGTGTGCCCTGCCATGGCTTTGGTGTCGGAGACGATGACAATATCGACACCAAGATCGAGCGGTTGCTGCAAGAGCGGCGTGCAAACGGTGTTATCGACCACCAGTTTTGCGCCAGCGGCTTTGCAGCGGGCCGACAGCGCGGCAAGGTCGATCACATCAAGGCCCGGGTTTGAGGGAGTTTCCACCACCACAGCTGCGATGCCGTCAAGGTCTGCCGCCAGAATATCGGCTGCGGGGCAGGTGACAAGCTTGAGCCCGAAAGGGGCCATGATGTCAGAGACAAGGTTGCGCGCTGCGTAATAGCCGTCAGAGAGCATGAGAACAGTGTCACCCGCTTTCAAGAGCGCCATGAAGGCGGCGGAATAGGCCCCCATCCCCGAAGGGAACAGCAGGCAAGGTGCGGCTTCCAGTGCGGCAAGGCGCGCCTCAGTGGCCTCAATGGTGGGGTTGGTAAAGCGGGCATATGTGCGGCATGCATCAGGGTTGCTTGGCAGCGAAAACGCCGATGACAGCACAAGCGGCTCTGGTACGGGGTCGCCAGCTTCAAGCGCATCTGTGCGGGTGTGTAACATGGCCAAGAGGCGCGATTGCATAAGATCTGGGAGGGACATGGCGGGGCCTTATCTGTGAGTTTGCGCCGACTATAGGCGCTTCACAGGCATGGACAAGGCCAAGAAAAAAGCCGCGCTCCTGACGGGGCGCGGCTTTCAATGTCAGCAAAAAGAAGCGCTTAGCTTTCTTCGCTTGTCTCTTCTGATGCGGCGGCAGGGGCATCGCCCATGTCGTCGTCGTCATTTGCGGCAGCGCCGATATCGTCAAACAGCTCGGCGATTTCGAATTCGGCTTCAGCTTCTGCTTCGGCTGCGAGTTCTTGGATCGACTTGCCCGAGGCTTGCAGCTCGGCTTCTTCAGCAGAGCGGGCCACGTTGATTTCGATTGTCGCGCTGACCTCTGGGTGCAGACGCACAAACATGTTGTGCACACCGAGGTACTTGATCGGCGCTTCAACAGAAACCTGCTTGCGGTCAATCGTGAAACCAGCGGCTGTTGCAGCTTCGGCGGCGTCACGAGGTGTGACTGAGCCGTAGAGCGAACCACCGTCAGAGGCCTGACGAATCACAACGAACTGCTGTCCATCAAGACGGCCCGCCATGTCTTCGGCTTCTTTTTTGGTTTCGAGGTTCTGCGCTTCAAGCTGGGCTTTCTGCGCTTCAAAACCTGCGATGTTGGCTTGTGATGCTGTCAGAGCTTTCTTCTGTGGCAGAAGGAAGTTGCGTGCATAACCTGGCTTAACATCGACGACATCGCCCATCTGGCCAAGTTTGGCCACGCGTTCGAGAAGGATAACTTGCATGATCTCTCTCCTTATTTCACGGCGTAAGGCAGCAGGGCGAGGAAGCGGGCGCGTTTGATGGCACGGGCCAGCTCGCGTTGCTTCTTGGCCGATACGGCAGTGATACGTGATGGAACGATTTTGCCGCGCTCTGAAATGTAGCGCTGGAGCAGCTTCGTGTCTTTATAGTCGATCTTCGGCGCGTTGTCCCCAGAGAAAGGGCAGACTTTGCGACGGCGGAAAAATGGTTTTGCAGCCATGGGTTAGACTCCTTTCTTAAGAGGGACGGCGCTCGCGGCGCTCTTCACGTTTTTGCATTTGGGCCGAGGGGCCTTCTTCGTGAGCATCAACCTTGATGGTCAAGATGCGCATCACGTCGTCATGCAAGCGCATAAGGCGTTCCATCTCCTGAACGGCCGACGCAGGGGCGTCGGTGCGCAGGTAGGCGTAGTGGCCCTTGCGGTTTTTGTTGATCTTGTAGGCCATCGTTTTGACGCCCCAGTACTCGCTCTCGGAGACTGAGCCTCCGTTGTCCGCGAGGACGGTGCTGAAATGTTCGACGAGGCCTTCGGCTTGCGTGTTGGACAAGTCCTGACGCATGATGAAAACATGCTCATAGAGCGGCATGTGCTATTCCTTCGTTTTGTGCGCATTTCATAGGAGGGTCATGAAAGCCTTCTGCGACCCATCCACGAGAGCTGCGCGGTTTACTTTTATACAGAAGACCCGTGCGCTTAACCCGATTTGGCTTTGCTCGCAAGCCTCAATCCCTTGGAAACAGCTGCAAATGCGCGCTCCAGTGGCTGGCGGGATCCTATTTCTGCCCAATTTACAGAAAATTGCCCCAATCTTACCTCCTTTGGCCCCATGTTTCGCCCGATCCTTTGGGCAGTGTTGTCTCAAATCAGATGTCAGACGCGCCAGAACGGCGCTTGATCGGGAGATAAGACATGACCATGCACAGCGCCGTTGCCCAAGCTGCTATCCGCTCCAGTGCCATTCCTCAGACCTGTGCAGAAGGGACTGCCGAGCGCCACGCTTTGCAGGCGCTGCCGCCGCTGCGGTTGTTTCATGTGTTCTCAGGCTCTGTGCTGCTGATTGCCGCTTTAGGGCTTTGGGCGGTACCGGGCTCAAGCTGGGATCAGACGGCCCAGCTGATCAAGCTCTTTATGACAGCCACAGCCATTGTGGCGGGTCTCGCACTTATGGCCCCGATGCGCCGCTGCTATCCTGAAGTGACGCTGGATCCGCGCTCAGAGCGCCTTGAGGTGATCGAGCGCAACGATTTTGGCCGCATTTCCAAAAAGCAGGTCTTTACCTATGCCGACCTCAGCGAAGTGGATGTGCGCGATGGTGTCTTTATCGCCCGTGACCATCAGGGGCGCACTGTTGTCGAGCTGCCGCTTGGCGCACAAGTGGGCGAGCTTGACGCGTTGCGCGCCGCTCTCGGGCCGAGCTTTGCGCGCATGGCATAAGCCAAACTGACCCAGTCTCTTGCAAGGCCAGCGCCCCGCGCTGGCCTTTTTCGTTGCGGGCACGGGCTGCTTCGGGCTATTTGCTCTCAAAACAAGTGAGGGGGCCATAATGAGCCGAGCATTCGTATTTCCCGGACAGGGCGCACAAACCATAGGCATGGGGGCTGCGCTTGCGGCCGCTTATCCAGCGGCCAAAGCCGTTTTTGACGAGGTCGACGAGGCCTTGGGCGAAAAGCTCAGCGCGCTGATCTGGGAGGGCGATATCGAAACGCTAACGCTCACACAAAATGCGCAGCCAGCCCTGATGGCAACATCTCTGGCCGCGATGCGCGCGCTTGAGGCCGAGGGCGTCAGCATCACCGATGCAAAGCTCGTTGCGGGGCATTCGCTTGGCGAATATTCAGCCCTGGCCGCCGCTGGCGCGCTGACTGTGGGGGACACGGCCCGCTTGCTGCGCATTCGCGGCAAAGCCATGCAAGAGGCCGTGCCTGTGGGTGTCGGCGCTATGGCGGCTCTCTTGGGCCTTGATTTTGCGGCGGCGCAAGCTGTGGCCGCCGAGGCCGCAGAGGGCGATGTCTGTCAGGCCGCCAACGACAACGACCCGAGTCAGGTTGTGGTGTCTGGCCACAAAGCCGCCGTCGAGCGTGCGCTTGATCTGGCCAAAGCCGCAGGTGCCAAGCGCGCCATGCTTCTGCCCGTCAGTGCTCCGTTCCACTGCGCTCTGATGCAGCCCGCTGCCGATGTGATGGCAGAGGCGCTCGCGGGTGTTGATATCAAAGCGCCTGCCGTGCCGCTTGTGGCCAATGTGCGCGCAGAAGCCGTGTCAGAGCCTGATATGATCCGCGATTTGCTGGTTGAGCAGGTGACAGGCTCCGTGCGCTGGCGCGAAAGCGTTCTCTATATGGGCGCGGCGCAAGGCATCGGCGAGATCTGGGAAATCGGTGCAGGCAAAGCGCTCTCTGGCATGGTGCGCCGTATCAACAAGGAAATCACCTGTCGCAACGTGGGCACGCCCGACGATGTGACAGCTGCGCTTGAAGCGCTCAAGGGCTGATCGGCCCAAGGTAAAAAAGGAATTTGATATGTTTGATTTGACAGGAAAATGCGCGCTGATCACAGGCGCGTCGGGCGGCATCGGGGGCAGCATTGCCAAAGCGCTGCACGGGGCAGGGGCAACTGTTGCTTTGTCGGGCACGCGCGAAGAGCCGCTCAAGGCGCTGGCCGCAGAGCTGGGCGAGCGCGCCCATGTGCTGCCGTGCAATCTCTCTGACGGGGACGCCGTTGACGCGCTGCCCAAGCAGGCGATCGAGGCCATGGGCGCTTGCGATATCCTTGTGAACAACGCAGGCATCACCCGCGACCAGCTGTTCATGCGCATGTCAGATGACGAGTGGCAGAGCGTGCTTGATGTCAACCTGACATCGACCATGCGCCTCTGTCGCGGTGTGATGCGCCCGATGATGAAAGCCCGCTGGGGCCGTATCATCAACATCAGCTCGATTGTGGGCGCGACAGGCAACCCCGGCCAAGCCAACTATGCAGCCTCCAAGGCCGGTATGGTCGGCATGACCAAATCGATTGCCTATGAGGTCGCCAGCCGCGGGATCACCGCCAACGCGGTTGCGCCGGGCTTCATTGCGACGGCCATGACAGACAAGCTGACCGATGAGCAAAAAGACAAGATCAACGTGCAAATCCCTGCGGCACGCATGGGCACGCCCGAAGAAATCGCGGCGGCTGTGCTCTATCTTGCGAGCCCTGAAGCGGCTTATGTGACCGGGGCGACCCTGCATGTGAACGGCGGCATGGCGATGCTCTAAGATTTGGTGCGATGTCGCTCCTGAGCTTGCAAAGGATGTGGCGCGCGCTAATTTGGACAAAGCATTTGCCAATCCTTCGCCATATGCTATAGGCCACCCAGATTTCCGGATGTTCGCAGCTTGCGATCTTTCGGGCCCTCCCATGCGGGAGACGAACCGCCTCTCGGGGCAATCCAATCCGCCAGCCCCGTGGGGCATGGGCAAAACCCGGGCCGAGAGCCCAATGTAATGAGGATGAACACATGAGCGACGTAGCAGAGCGCGTTAAGAAAATCGTTGTCGAGCACCTTGGTGTTGAAGAAGACAAAGTTGTAGAAAATGCTTCTTTCATCGACGATCTGGGCGCAGACAGCCTCGACACAGTTGAGCTGGTTATGGCGTTTGAAGAAGAGTTCGGCATCGAGATCCCTGATGATGCGGCCGAAACAATTCAATCGTTTGGCGATGCTGTAAAGTTCATCAAAGAAGCTGCATAAGACGAGGGTTTAGGCCCGGTCTATGTGACGAAATAGAGAGAAGCGGCCCCAAACAGGGCCGCTTTTTTCTTTTTCCAAACCCTATTTGAGGAGCGCTGTCAGCTCGGCCTCTTTGAGGGGTTGCACAAAGTTGATCCCGCAGTATTCCGCGTTGCTCCACTGCACCTTTGACGCTGCGGTTTTGCCCTCAAAAAACACGGTGCAAGGCGTTCCAGAGCCGTATTTGGCATCAGACTTTATCTTGACACCACTTAAGCTGATATCAAGGCAGACGGTTTCGACGGTCTGGTTGTAGACACCCACCTTCACATTCAAATGGCAGGGGTAGCGTTTGTCTCTGCGGCGGTTTTTCTGAATGACCTTGGAGTAAATCGTGAGGCCGCCGCCGATCCCGCCAAAGACCGTGAAAAACGCGCCCCATGCGACAATCGGGTTTTGCCCCGAAAACAAAATCGAAATCCCTGATGCCTCTGTGGGCCGCCAGCTTGGGTCTTGCTTACACTCAAGTGTCGATATGACAGTGTTGAGTTCGTCCATCAGCAGATTTATTTTTTTGACCTGCCCTGTGGCGCGCGTGCGCGCAGGGCCGTAGCGCTCAAATGATTGCAGGATCACCTTCTGGCGTGTCGCGATCTGCGACAGCAGCGGGCCGTGCCGCGCCAGCCCCGATTTTTGCAGATCGCGCCGCACAGAAACGGTTGAGCGCGTGTTGGCAACAGCCTCAAGCGCGCGCGCCTTTTGGGCGGCTGATCCGCTATCAATGTTCTTCACAAAGGCCGAGGTGGCGCTGTGCAAATCCACCATCCACTGCTCGATTTCGCAGGTTTCAGCCGCGAGGTCTTGGACAAAGGCACACATCCAGATGAAGCTGGCCGTCAAGGATCGTGGAAATAAACGCATATTCATAAGCTCTTAAGGGTGTAGTGACACTAGATCGCGAATCTTAAGAACCGGTTTGCAGAGGCTGGGCGTCAGGGCGGGATTTGCCTATCTTTTGTGCAATTTATATCCCTTTGGGTGTGGTTTGTGGGTTTGCGGCGTGCCGCCCGGTCTGCGCGAGCAGTGATTTGCTCAAGATGGCCTTAGGTGCGCTCGTTTGCACCATCCTCTTGCCCCTTGCCCCCAAGGCGCGCTAAGAGCAGCCAAGAGATTTGAAAAAGGGGCACATTATGCGTCGTGTGGTTGTTACAGGGCTAGGTCTGGTTACTCCGGTTGGTGGCGGAGTCGAGGACAGCTGGAAAAATATTCTGGCAGGTAAATCAGGTGCTGCGCGCATCACGCAGTTTGACCCCGAGCGCGTCACAACGAAATACGCCTGCGAAGTCAAACATGGCGACGGCAGCGATGGCACGTTCAACGCCAATGACTGGATGGAGCCAAAAGAGCGCCGCAAGGTCGATGACTTTATCCTCTACGGCATCGCCGCAGCCGCTCAGGCCGTGCAAGACGCTGACTGGACACCCGAAGACGAAGAGAGCCGCCTGCGCACAGGCGTTATGATCGGCTCTGGCATCGGTGGTCTGAAGTCTATTGAAGCCACGACGTTGCTTATGGCCGAGAAGGGCCCGCGCCGCGTTTCGCCTTTCTTTATTCCCGGCGCGCTGATCAACCTGATCTCTGGACAGGTGGGCATCCGCTATGGCTTTAAAGGGCCAAACCACTCGGTGGTGACCGCCTGTTCGACAGGCGCACACGCCATCGGCGATGCATCGCGGCTCATCCAACACGGAGACGCCGATGTGATGGTCGCAGGCGGCGCAGAAGCGGCGATTTGCGAGATCGGGATTGCTGGCTTCAACGCCTGTAAAGCGCTCTCCACAGGCCACGACGAAGACCCGACAAAAGCCTCCCGCCCGTGGGACGCTGACCGCGACGGCTTTGTCATGGGCGAGGGCGCAGGCGTTGTTGTTCTGGAAGAATACGAACACGCCAAAGCGCGTGGGGCCAAAATCTACGCAGAAGTCGCAGGCTACGGCCTCTCGGGCGATGCCTACCACATCACAGCCCCGCCCCCCGACCATGAGGGTGCGGAGCGCGCCATGCGTGCCGCTTGTGCCAATGCAGGCATCGACCCCACCGAGATCGACTATGTCAACGCCCACGGCACCTCGACCATGGCCGACACCATCGAGCTGGGCGCTGTTGAGCGCATGATGGGGCCAGAGGCGAGCGCCAAGCTCTCCATGTCGTCTACCAAGTCAATGACAGGCCACCTTCTCGGTGCCGCTGGTGCGATTGAGGCGATTTTCTCGATCCTGGCGATCCGTGACCAGATCGCGCCGCCCACGATCAACCTTGATACCGTTGATTGTGAAACCGTTGTCGACCTTTGCGCCAACGCACCGCGCGAGCGCAAAATCGACATTGCGCTGTCCAACAGCTTCGGCTTTGGCGGCACAAATGCCTCGGTCATCTTCCGAAAGGTAGACTGACCCCATGTGGCGGCACATCGCATCAAACGCTCTGACACTGCTCATCGTCCTGACATTTCTTGTTGGGGGGGTGATCCTGTGGGGGCAAAGTGAGTATGCCGCAGAAGGTCCACTGGACGAGCAGATCTGTCTGCGTGTCGAGCGTGGCAGCAACATGACCCGCGTGTCTGAAAGCCTTGAAAAGCAGGGTGCGATCAGCTCGGGCATGCTCCTGCGTGTCGGGATGGACTATGCCGGGCTTGCCAGCCAGCTCAAGGCGGGCAGCTACCTGGTGCCAGCCAAATCCTCGCCCAAACAGATCGCGGATATCATCACCCGTGGTGGCGCCAGCACCTGTGGCACCGAGATAGTCTATCGCATCGGCGTCACCCAACTTTCCAACCTCGTGCGCGAGCTTGACCCTGCCACCAGCACCTATGTTGAAAAGGCCAAGTTCGACCCGGCTTCCGAGGAGGCACCTGCCGAATATGTCGCGGTGCGTGACCGCGCCGATACGCGCTTTCGGATTGCGATTGCCGAGGGTGTGACCAGCTGGCAGATCGTGGAAGGCCTCAAGCGGATTTCAATGCTTGAGGGCGAGATCGCTGCTGTGCCCGCCGAAGGCAGCCTTGCGCCGCAAAGCTACGAAGTGAGCAAAGGCGACAAGCGCGAGGCGCTTCTGGCCGAAATGGCTTCGCGCCAAGCAATCATTCTGGCCGCCGCATGGGAGGGCCGTGTTGATGGCCTGCCTCTCGCCAGCCCCGAAGAGGCGCTCATTCTGGCCTCATTGATCGAGAAAGAAACAGGCGTGGCCGCCGAGCGCCGCCAGGTTGCGAGCGTTTTCGTCAACCGTTTGCGCAAAGGCATGAAGCTGCAAACCGACCCGACTGTGATCTACGGGATCACGAAGGGGGAGGGCGTCTTGGGCCGTGGTCTGCGCCGCTCCGAGCTGCGCGCCCCCACGCCCTACAACACCTATGTCATTGACGCGATGCCGCCCACGCCCATCGCCAATCCGGGCCGCGCCAGCATCGAAGCCGCGCTGGACCCTGACAGCACAGACTACATTTTCTTTGTGGCTGACGGCACTGGCGGACATACCTTCTCGGTGACTTTGGCAGAGCACAACCGTGCCGTGGCCCGCTGGCGCGAGATCGAGGCGGAACGCGCCAACGACTAGGCTGAGCTGATTCTACAGCCTGATAAACGCCCCTATAGATCTTAGGGGCGTTTTCTTTTGGCCAAGCGGCAGGGCGACCTGTCAGGCCAAAGCCCTTGAAAACATCACATCATCAAACACTTGGCGCCTGTCTGCGGTTTGTCACAGCTCTGTCAAACTTGCCTGCTTATCTGCGCTTGGGGGGGGGCCAATCATGGCGCTTGCCCCAAAACAAACGCGAGATATAGTGGTTGGCATGAGCAGGGCGGCAACATATGCGCCTGGCCCTGCCTAAGGTGAGAAGGGCAAGATGGACGGACATTTCAGAGAAGACTTTGTGCGCAGCCCCGCGGGCCTGAAGCAGCACCCCGCGTTGGTTCTCAATGCTGACTATCGGCCGCTGTCTTATTACCCGCTCTCGCTCTGGCCATGGCAAGACGCTGTGAAGGCTGCTTGGCTGGATCGGGTCGAGATCATCGCCGAATATGACGAGGTGGTGCGCAGCCCCTCCACGGTGATCAGGATCCCGTCTGTTGTTGTCCTCAAAGATTATGTCAAACCTCAAAAGCGCGTGGCCTTCACGCGCTTTAATTTGTTTTTGAGGGATGAATTCTGCTGCCAGTACTGTGGCTCCAAAGGCGATCTCACATTTGATCATGTGGTGCCACGCGCCGCTGGTGGCGTAACAAGCTGGCAAAATGTGGTTGCGGCCTGTTCGCCCTGCAACCTGCGCAAAGGCTCGCGCAGCCTGCGCCACTCGGGCCTGAGCCTGCGCAAGCCCCCGCGCGCCCCCGCCGCAGAAGAGCTGCGCAACATGGGCCGCAAATTCCCGCCCAATCACCTGCATGACAGCTGGATGGACTTTCTCTACTGGGATGCCGAGCTTGACGCCTGAGCGCCCATGCCAAGCCATATGATGGCCGCAGACAAGAGCGCAAAAGCAGCCGAGGCCAAGGCGACAGCCTGAAAGCCCGAGATCATGGCCGCGCCGTGGCCCTCTGTCTCGGAGAAGGCCCCAAAGCTCTCAAGCCCGCCTGAGGCGACATAGCCCGCTTGCGCAAGCACGCCCAGGCTTGCCACCCCCATCAGCCCCGCCACCCGTGCGGCGGCATTGTTAACCCCGGAGGCTGTCCCTGCCTGCGCATCAGGCACCGAGTTCACAACAGCGGTGGTGAGCGGCGCCACAACAAGCGCCAGCCCGAAGCCCACCAGCGCCGTTGAGGGCAAGACACCAAACCAGAATGTCTTTAAGGCAACGGCAAAGCTCAAGCCCACAAAGCCGGCAGCGATAACCAGTGCGCCAGCGGCAATGAGCGGACGTGGCCCCCAGCGGTCGGCTTGCTTGCCCATTTTGGGCGAGAGCAGCGCAATCATAACAGACATGGGGGCAAAGGTCAGCGCGGTGAGGAGCGCATCTTGCCCCCAGCCTGCGATCAGGGTCATCGGCAAGTAAAACAGCACGCCCTGAAAGCCCATCCAAAGGAACAGCGTGGCCAGATTGACTGAGGAAAAGTCGCGCAAGGCAAAGAGGCCAATGTCGACCATTGGCTGCTCTATGCGCCGCTCATACCAGACAAAAGCCGCCAGAACCCCAAGCCCGGCAACCCCGTAGCCTGCGGTCTTTTGGGTAAAGGCAAAGGCGATCAGGAAAAAGGCAAGCGAGGCGAGGGCCGCACCTGCAAAGTCGATCTTCTGGGCCGGATCAGTGGCCGCGTCGCGGGTGTTGGCCACAATCAGCCAGATCGCGAGCGCCCCGAGCGGCAGGTTGATCGCAAAGATCATCCGCCACGCCTCTGGCCCGCCAAAGCTGAGGAACATGCCCCCCAGCATCGGCCCAAGCGCTGTGGTGAGAGACGAGCTGGCCGCCCAGAGGCCAATGGCCGCTCCGCGCTCGCCGCGCGGATAGGCCCGCGAAATCGCCGCCAAAGAGCCGGGGACCATCACCGCGGCACCAAGCCCCTGCGCGACGCGCGCCGCAATCATCTGGTCGGGCGTTTGCGCCAGCGCACAGAAGACAGATGCCGCCACAAAAAACGCGATCCCGCCCGCAAAGCTGCGCCCAAGGCCGAGCTTGTCGCCCAAAGCGCCCCCCGCAAGGATAAACCCGCTCAGCATCAGCATATAGCCGTTATAGATCCACTGCGCCTCCGCCAGCCCTGCGCTCAGGCTCTCACGGATGGCAGGCAGGGCAATGGCCAGCACCGAGCCATCGATAAACCCGAGGGCCGAGGCGAGGATGGCCGCAATCAGCACAAAGTGGCGCTTGTCGGCGGCCACAAAAGAAACGGGCACCACAGTCTCCTGTGATGCCCCTGTCTGACGTGTCATCTGGTCAGCCGCTTAGGCTGGATCTTTGGAGGCAGGGGCTGCCGCTGCGGCGGCCGCTTGGGCTGCGCTGCCTTTTGCGCCCGAGTTCAGCGGATCATCCTGACGCTGCACCGAGCCTTCAAAATGCGCGCCGCTCTCGATGGCGATTGTCTTGTGGATGATGTCGCCTTCAACACGTGCTGTTGAGGTCAGGCGCACTTTCAAGCCACGGACACGGCCCACGATACGGCCGTTTACAACCACATCGTCTGCAATCACTTCGCCTTTGACAGTGGCACCTTCACCAACCGTCAGAAGATGCGCGCGGATGTCGCCCTCGATCGTGCCTTCGATCTGGATGTCGCCCGTCGTGCGCAGGTTGCCTGTGACGTGAAGGTCAGAGGACAAAACCGAGGCAGGGGGCTTGGCTTTGGGCGCAGATGGCTTGAACTCGTTGCCGCCAGACATGGCAGGCTTGGACGGAGCCGCAGGGGCTCCCTTATCAGCGCTTGGAGCAGGTGTTGTGCTATCAGCCTTGGGGCCAGGTTCGTTGATTTTGCTTTTAGAAAACATCGTTAGCTGCCTTGATATAGATCATTGGGTTCACGGCTTCTCCGCCTACACGTACTTCATAGTGCAAGTGGGGGCCTGTCACACGTCCAGAGGCTCCCATATCACCAATTCTTTGTCCGCGCGAGACCCTTTGTCCAACTTTAACTCGAATTTGGCTCTGGTGTGCGTAGCGGGTCTCGATGCCGAACTCGTGCTGGATCTTCACAAGGCGGCCATATCCCGAGCTCCAGCCCGCATGTGTGACGATACCATCCGCCGTCGCATAGAGCGGTGTGCCGACGGGGCCGGCAAAGTCCACGCCCTTGTGCAGGCGGCGTCCGCCAGTCTTTGGGTCGCGGCGGTAGCCGAAAGGCGAGCTGAAGCGGTAGCCGGCTTTGACAGGGTTGGCAAAGGGCGCTTTTGAGGCGGCCAGGCGGTAAAGGTTGAGGCGGTCAAGTTCGCCGATAATACGGTTGGCGCGGCGTTCGGCGGGGGAGGGGTCTTCACCGCGCGTTGAAAACGACATCGGTGTGAGCGCGCCGCCTTGGCCCGAATAGCCACGGCGCACTTGGCGCAGAAGCGTCTCTGTGTTCATGCCTGCGGCGCGGAACATCTTGTCCAGCGGCTTCACAGACACTGTCATGGCTTCTTCAAGCTGACGGAAAATCTGGTCGTTCTGGTCTTTCATCAGTGCGATGCGCTCTTCCATCTCGGCGGCCTGGACAAAGGCGTCTTGCGCATCGGCAACCACTTTGTCGCGCTCGGCGGCGGTTTCGGCCAGCGCCTTGGTGATCAGGCCAAGCGCGTTGCTGTTCGAGCTGATCCCGGCAACCTGCACAGGGCTGCCGCTGTCTTGGGCGGCGGCCAGAGAGGCCAGCTGCTCACGGGCATCATCCCGCTCGTTCATGGCCGAGCGCAGAGTGTTCTGGATGATCTCGATGCCTGTTTCCATCTCGCGGCGGCGGGTTTCAGAGGCCAGAAGCTCTGATTGCATCCGCGAAATCTGCTGAAGCGCTGTGTTGAAGCGCTCTTGCGCGGCGAGGGCCTCTTCAGCGCGCACATCGCGCTGCTCGGAGATAAAGTTCAGGCGGGCTTGATAGGTTTGCTGGTCGCGTTTGGCTTGCTCGCGAAAGTTGCCCGCACCGATGCTGTCCATCATGAGAATGGCTGTCGCCACAATCGACCAAGCCACCACCGTGGCCGCTGCCATAAAGGTAAAGAGCTGCACCAGCGGACGAAGGCGGATAAACCGCGTGTCCTTGTCAGATCTCAAAAAGACACGCCGCTCTGGAAAATACCGTTCCAGAAACGAGTCGATACGTATTGCAAGCTGTGTGCGCAAAGATGAGTTCCTCGGCCGTTTCTATCATAACGTGGTGTGCCCCTCACGGGGGCTGCCACAGTCTGACGGCCCATCCCAAGACGCCATCTCAAAAGGGATTACCGCTCCGTTAACAAAGGCGCAAGTTTTTTGGCCAATCTGTAACGCAACTTATTGGAAACACGCATTTAACGGCGAAATCCCGCCGATCCGCACGCGGGCCTTAGCGCGCTTTGGTGGGCGTTTCGTCGGCAAGCGGCCAGTAAAAGTCAGGCGGCAAGCCTGCTTCGGCGCGTTTTTCTTCGTTGAACGGCGGTTTGAGCTGGCTGTGAAAGTAGTGTTTCACAAGACGGTGGAACTCGTCCTTCGGGTCAAGGTTGTGGCGCCCGCACAAGAAGTGGAACCACTTTGAGCCATAGGCCACATGGCCCACTTCCTCGCCATAAATGATCTCAAGCGCGTCGACCGCCTCGGTGAGGCCCGCTTTGCGAAACACCTCGATCATCCCCGGGGTCACATCAAGGCCGCGCGCTTCCAGCACCATGGGCACAACCGCGAGCCGCCCCATAAGGTCTTCGGCGGTGTCTTCGGCCGCGCGCCACATCCCCGCATGGGCAGGCAAAGCGCCGTAGTGGCTGCCCAAAGCTTCAAGGCAGTCGCTCACAAGGTTGAAGTGCTTGGCTTCTTCATCCCCTGCTTTGACCCAGTCGTCATAGTAGCCGATGGGAAAAGGCACATGCGAAAACCGCGCAATGATATCCCAATGCAGATCAACCGCGTTCAGCTCGATATGGGCCACCGCATGCAAAAGCGCGATGCGCCCCTTTTCAGAGCCGGGTTTGCGGCGGGGCACATCACGGGGGCTGAGCAGCTCGGGCGCGTCAGGGCGGGCAGGGTGCAAGGGCGGATTGGCCGTTCCGATCTCAAGCGGTGTGCCAGCAGCGCGCGCGGCAAACCATGTGGCCGCATGTTTGCGCGCCAATGCGGTTTTTTCGCGCCCGTCGGCACAGCTCAAGACCTCAACAGCCATCTCCGCCAGAGTATCAGCCATTGGCCAGCTCTTTCACGGCGTCAAGCACAGCCTCTACGTGCCCCGGCACCTTCACTTTGCGCCACGCGCGCACAACCTGGCCTTCGCCATCAATCAGGAATGTCGCACGCTCAATGCCCATGAAACTTTTGCCATACATCTTTTTTTCGGCCCAAACGCCGAAGTCCTCGCAGGCGCTGCCGTGCTCGTCTGACAAAAGCGGCACAGTCAGCTCTTGCTTGGTGCGAAACTTGCCGTGGCTCTCAAGGCTGTCCTTTGAAATCCCGAAAACCTTTGCGCCAGCGGCTTCAAAGGCGGCAAGATCGGCCGAAAAGCCCTTGGCCTCTGTGGTGCATCCGGGCGTGTTGTCACGCGGGTAGAAAAACAGAACAACAGCCTGACCGCGCAGCGCGCTCAGCGTCACAGTCTCGCCTGTGTCACTCGGCAAGCTAAAATCAGGGGCGGAAAATGGCGTATCTTGGGTCATCTTGGCTTTACCTCTACCGTCTCGTGGGGTTTCATATTATCGCGAGGGCGCGCACGCAAGGCGAACGGCTCTGACTGGCTACGGCCTGGCGTGCTGACCCGATGAAAGAAACTGCCAGCGCGTTGTGCGATGGCCCGAAAGCGGACCATGACCCAAGAGCCCGAAAGCCCAGAGAGCCCCCCCGAGGCGCCCCAGCTGATGAGGCCCAAAAGCCGGCGCAAGCGCGCGGCTGTGGGTGTGCTCAGTCTTGCGCTTCTGGCGCTCATGCTTGTGGCGGGCGCCATCGGCTTTGTTGCGCTGCGCACCGAGCCTCTGGCCATACCCGCTTGGGCCGAGGCGCGTATCCTCACACAGATTAATGCCAACCTTGCGCCTTATACTGCACAGATCGGCAGCACCTCTGTCGTGGTTGAGGAGGGCTGGGCCCCCCGTGTTTTGCTGACAGATGCCGAGCTGCTGGATGGCGAGGGCGCGCGCCTTGTCTCGCTTGAGAGCCTGTCTGTGGGGCTGGCGCTTGCGCCGCTTGCCAAAGGCGCGCTTCACCCGACAGACCTTCGCGTTTCAGGCACACGCCTTGGGGTGCGCCGTGACACGCAGGGCGCGTTTTGGCTCAGCTTCGGCGAAGAGCTGGCCGCTGGCGGCGATGCCGAGCAAAGCGCAGGGTTTGCCCAGAGCATGGCCAAGGTCGATGACTGGTTGGCGCGCGAGGCTTTGGCCAGTTTTGACCGTGTCGATGTGAGCGACGTGACGCTGCGCTATGAAGACGAGCGCGCCGCGCGCAACTGGACGGTGGATGGCGGCCGCCTTGAGCTTGTCCATGAGGCAGGCGATCTGCGCTTGCGGGCCGATTTTGCGCTGCTCACAGGTGGCGCGTCGGCGGCGGGTGTTGAGGCCACATTCGAGCGCCGCGCCGGTGCGCAGGACTCTGTGCTCAGCCTCAATCTGATAGACTTCCCCGCGCGCGATCTGGCCACACAGTCAGCCGCGCTTTCGTGGCTTGAAGCTCTCAACGCGCCGATCTCGGGCGCGCTGCGCCTTTCGGTGGGCGCTGCGGGCGAGCTTGGCCCGCTCAGCGCCACCTTGCAAATCGCCGAAGGTGTGCTGCAGCCCAATGAGGCGGCCAAACCTGTGCCCTTCACCTCGGCGCGCACCTATTTCAGATATGACCCGCTGCGCCAGATCGTGCAGTTTGACGAGATCGACCTGCAAAGCGACTGGGTGAGCCTGCGCGCCGAAGGTCAGCTTGGCCTTGTCATGGAAGAGGGGGGCTGGCCCGAAGCGTTCGTGGGCCAGCTGCGCCTTGGCAAGATCGAGGCGAACCCGACCGAGATCTTGCCAAACCCTGTCGGCTTTGATGGCGGCTTTGTTGATCTGCGCCTCAGCCTTGATCC
Source organism: Lentibacter sp. (assembly GCF_965658795.1). Taxonomy (NCBI): domain Bacteria; kingdom Pseudomonadati; phylum Pseudomonadota; class Alphaproteobacteria; order Rhodobacterales; family Roseobacteraceae; genus Lentibacter; species Lentibacter sp. The sequence goes on from NZ_CBFHTG010000009.1 coordinate 82,852, forward strand.
GTTTCGGGTCGAGGTTGGCCAGCTCGGGCTGCGCGATGGCGAGACAAACCTCCATCTGGAAGGCAGCATCGAAGCGCTGCCCAAAGGCTGGAGCTATCAAGTGCAGGCTGCGGCCACAGCGCTTGATCTGGAGAAAGTGCTCGCGCTCTGGCCGGAGAGCGCCGGTGTGAAAACCCGCAAATGGGTGGCGGCCAACGTTCTGGAAGGCCGTATCAACGAGGCCCAGTTTGCCCTGCGCGCAGGCCCAGATGTCAAACCCGAGCCGCTTGTGTCTTTCGGGTTTGAGCGCGTTAAGCTGCGCTTTTTGGAGGGGTTGCCGCCCATCGAGGGGCTGGCAGGGCAGGCGAGCCTTCTGCGCAAGCGCTTTGCGGCGCGCGCCACACGCGGCACGGTGCTCGCCGCAGAAGGGGGGCGCGTCAATGTGGCGGGTACAGAGTTCATCATTCCGCGCACCTTACCCGCGCCTGCAAAAGCGCAGGTGAAGCTGATGGCCAAGGGGCAGATCACGGCACTGCTGAGCGTCGCCAATCTTGAGCCGATCAATGCGCTGCGCGCCACAACGCTGCCCGTGTCTCTGGCCGACGGGCGCGCAGAGGTCGAGGGCACCATCGGCTGGACGATGCAGCGCAATCCGCCCCCTGATGCGCTTGGCTATGACATCACCGCCAAGCTGACAGAGGTGCGCAGCTCCGTGATTGTGCCGGGGCGGGTTCTGGCCAGCCCCGCGCTTGAAGCGCGCATCACCCGCGAGGCGCTCACGGTCACAGGCGCGGCGCGGCTTGATACGATCCCTGTCTCGGGCACGTTCCGCGCGCCCCTTGGCCCTGAGGCCGATGCCCCGACTGTGACAGCAAAAGTAGAGCTTTCCCCCGAGTTTGTGCGCAGTTTCAACCTTGGCCTCCCTGACGGCACCGTCTCTGGACGCACCAACGCCGATATTGCGCTGACGCTCGTAAAAGGCGCAGGCCCGCGCTTTGAGCTGCGCTCTGATCTTGCGGGGCTTGGCCTTGCCATCCCCCAGATCGGCTGGCGCCACAGCGCAGCTGCGACAGGGGCGCTTGCGGTCACAGGGCGTTTGGGCAGCGATATGGCGGTTGACAAGATCAGCCTCGCGGCCTCTGGCCTGACGGCCGATGGCACCGTCTCGCTGGACCAAGGCCGCTTTCAAAACGCCAGCTTTGAGCGTGTGACCGTGGACAACTGGCTCTCGGTGCCCCTCAAGATCGTGTCTCGCGGTCAGGGCCGCGCCCCGCAGATCGAGATCAGCGGAGGCCGGCTGGATATGAGCCAGACCACGCTGGGCGCAGGGGGCAGCGCAGGCGACAAGGGGGGCGGGCCGATCCTTGCGCGCCTTGACGAGCTGGTCATTTCCTCGGGTATTTCGCTGCGCAGCTTCCGTGGGGAGTTTGACACAGCCAATGGCATTGAGGGCAACTTCTCCGGGCGCGTGAATGGCGAGGCGCTTGTGTCAGGGCGGGTTGTGCCCCAAGGCGGGCGCAGCGCCTTTCGTCTGCGCTCTGAAGACGGGGGGCAGGTTCTCAAGGCCGCAGGGCTGTTGAAGAACGCGACAGGGGGCACGTTTGATCTGACAATGGCGCCGGCCTCAGCCAAAGGCAGCTACAATGGCTCCCTCAAAATGACCGCCGTGCGCCTCAAGGATGCGCCCGCCATGGCCGAGCTTTTGAACGCGGCAAGCGTCATCGGGCTTCTGGAGCAGCTTGGCGGCACGGGTATTCTCTTTAACGAGGTCGAGTCCCGCTTCCAGCTCACACCCTCCCGCGTTGTGGTGAGCAAGGCCAGTGCCGTGGGCACGTCGATGGGCATCTCCATGGATGGCTATTACGACCTTGCCTCTGGCGCGATGGATATGCAGGGCGTTGTCTCGCCGTTTTTCATCCTCAATGGCATCGGCGCGATCTTTACGCGCAAGGGCGAGGGGCTGGTGGGCTTCAACTATAACATGCGCGGAACAGCCGCCGCACCCAAAGTGCAGGTCAATCCGCTTTCGATCTTTACGCCAGCGATGTTTCGCGAGATATTCCGCCGCCCACCGCCCGAGATAAAGCGTTAGAAAATATGAAACTTTCCGACTTCGACTTTCACCTCCCCGAAGCGCTCATTGCAACGCGCCCTGCGCGGCCTCGCTCCTCGGCGCGGCTTTTGGTGGCCGAAGGGGCCGAGACAGGCGCACCCCTTGCAGATGCGCAGGTGTTTGAGCTGACGCGCTGGCTCGGGGCCGGGGACAGGCTGGTGATCAATGACACCAAAGTCATTCCCGCGCGTCTCTTCGGGGCGCGCCACCGCACCGGTGAGGCAGGGGCCACAAGCTCCCAGATCGAGGTGACGCTTCTCAGCCCCACCGCCACGGGCGGCTGGTCGGCGCTGGTCAAGCCTTTGCGCAAAATCCGTGATGGCGAAGAGATCGTCTTTGAGGCGGGTCTTGTCGCCACGCTCCTCAGCCGCGCCGACGGGCAGGCAGAGCTGCGCTTCAACCTTGAAGGCGAGGCCTTTGAAGCCGCGCTCAACGAGGCAGGGGCCATGCCGCTGCCACCCTATATTGCCGCCAAACGCGCAGCCGATGCGCAGGACAAAACCGACTATCAGACCGTATTTGCCCGCCAGACAGGGGCCGTGGCCGCGCCCACAGCCTCGCTCCACTTTGATGATATCTTGCTGGAGGCGCTCAAAGAGGCAGGGGTCGCCTTTACCTTTGTCACGCTGCATGTGGGCGCAGGCACGTTTCTGCCCGTCAAAGTCGATGATGTGACAACCCATAAGATGCACGCCGAATGGGGCGAAGTTACAGAGCAGGCCGCTGCCGAAATTGCAGCAACCAAAGCGGCGGGTGGCCGTGTCATCCCTGTTGGCACAACAGCGCTCAGGCTGCTGGAGAGTGCGGCGCGCGGCGGGGCGATCAAGCCATGGGAAGGCGAAACCGATATCTTCATCTACCCGGGTTTTGAGTTTCAGGTGGCTGACGGGCTGATGACCAATTTCCATTTGCCCAAATCAACCCTGATGATGCTGGTTTCAGCCCTCATGGGGCGCGAACGTGTCATGGAAATTTACAAACACGCGATAGACACGGGCTATCGCTTCTTTTCCTATGGCGATTCTTCACTGCTTCTGCCCAAAGCCCGCGCAAACCGCTAGGCCAGCCACGCCGCACGGGGCGCAAAATCCGCCAAAGGCCAAAACAGACGTGAAGTGTCGGTTTCAATCCCGACATGAAGCTGTTTGAAGTCCACTCCCGCCGTGAGGCATAAGGATAAAGTCATGTTACAGGTTCTCTCATCATCTTGGGCGTTGATGCTCGGTATGATGCTTTTGATGGTCGGCAACGGCTTGCAAGGCACATTGCTTGGTGTGCGCGGTGACATCGAGGGCTTTAGCGCCTTTCAGATGTCGATTGTTATGTCGGCGTACTTTGTCGGCTTCCTTGGCGGATCGCGCCTTACGCCCACCATGATCCGCCGTGTGGGCCATGTGCGGGTCTTTGCGGCGCTTGGCTCGTTTATCTCGGCAGTGCTTATCCTCTACGCCACATGGACAGACCCTTGGGCCTGGACCTTCATGCGTGTGATCATCGGTTTTTGCTTCTCGGGCGTTTACGTGACAGCCGAAAGCTGGCTCAACAACTCAGCCGACAACCAGAACCGTGGCAAGGCCCTCTCGCTTTACATGATCATGCAGATGCTCGGCATCATCATTGCGCAGGCGCTGCTGCTGGTGGCCGATCCTGCGGGCTATGTGCTCTTCGTCATTATTTCGGTGCTGGTCTCGATCTCTTTTGCGCCCATTCTGCTCTCGGTCAGCCCCACACCAGCCTTTGAGGCGACCAAGCCCAAGACCCTGCGCGAGATCATGGAAATCTCGCCTCTGGGCTGTGTCGGCATGTTTCTCCTTGGCGGCGTCTTTGCGGCCCAGTTCGGTATGAGCGCGGTTTATGGCACAAAAGTGGGCCTGAGCCTGCCTCAAATCTCGCTGTTTGTGTCGATGTTCTATATCGGCGCAACGCTGATCCAGTATCCGCTTGGCTGGCTTTCTGACCGAATGGACCGCCGCTTGCTCATCATGATCGTGTCAGGCGTCTGTGCGCTTGGCGCGATGGTGGGCATGGTGTCGGGCGGAAACTATCCGCTCTTGCTGGTCTCGGCCTTTCTCATCGGCGGGCTGTCAAACCCGCTCTATTCGCTGCTCGTGGCCTATACCAACGACTTTATCGAGCTTGAGGATATGGCCTCGGTCTCGGGTGGGTTGGTGTTCATCAACGGGTTGGGGGCAATCTCGGGGCCTGTCATCACAGGTTGGCTCATGAGCACCTTTGGTGCAGGGGCCTATTTCTTGCTGATCGCGGCTTTGCTTGTGGCCCTCACGGTCTATGCCGCCTACCGCATGACACAGCGCTCCGCCCCTGCGGGCGATGAGACAAGCTCCTACGCGCCGGTCTCTATGTCGTCCTCCGCTCTGGCGGTGGAATATGCCCTCGAAGCAGGGGCCGAAGATGATGAAAGTACAGAAGCGTCATAATTTTGTTAATTTTGTTGCAAAACTTTACTTTCATTTGAATTTTTTGCCGCTAACCTCACGTTAACCGGGGGCAAATGGTGAGGAGTTGGACCCATGAGCATGCAGGTAACGCCAGAGGATGTTTTGGCATTTTGGTTAGACGACGTCGGGCAGGCGGGCTGGTATAACAGCACCGATGCGCTCGATGCCGAAATCCGCGACCGTTTTCTGGGCACATGGGAGGTTGGCGCAGCGGGCGGTCTGAGCGAATGGCTCAAGAATGCCGAGGGCGCGCTTGCCTATATCATTCTTCTGGACCAGTTCTCGCGCAACATGTTTCGCGGGCAGGGCGAGGCCTTTCTCACAGACAAGAAGTCGCTCTGTGCTGCCAAATGCGCCATCAACAAAGACTGGGATCTGAAAATCGCCGAGCCACAGCGCCAGTTCTTCTACCTGCCGCTCATGCACGCCGAAAGCCTCTCTGATCAGGATCGTTGCATCCGCTTGCTGATGAACCGCCTGCCAGAAACAGGCGCATCTAATCTATTGCACGCGCGGGCACACCGCGAGGTCATCCGCGAGTTTGGCCGCTTCCCGTATCGCAACGAAGCTTTGGGCCGCACAACAACTGCACCTGAAGCAGAGTACATGCAAAATGGCGGCTACGGCGCAACCGTACGCGCGCTTGAGGCAGCCTAAGCCCTTCTGTTCACTGTGAAATAGAGCGGAGCCTGCGCAAATTGCGCTGGCTTTTGCTCAAAAGATTGATCCGCGCCTGAATTTAGTTTAACGTCAAACTAATTTTTCAGGCGTGGTTTTTGCCGCGCGATTCTCGTGACAAAAGCGGAGACAGACATGGCAGCCAAATCCTTTGATATGATCGTGATCGGCGCAGGCCCGGGCGGTTATGTGGCCGCGATCCGCGGCGCGCAGCTGGGCCTGAATGTGGCCATCGTCGAGCGTGAGCACATGGGCGGCATCTGCCTCAACTGGGGCTGCATCCCGACAAAGGCGATGCTGCGCTCCTCTGAAGTCTTTCACCTGATGCACCGCGCCAAAGAGTTTGGCCTCAAGGCTGACGGCATCGGCTATGATCTTGACGCTGTCGTGAAGCGCTCGCGCGGGGTGGCCAGCCAGCTTTCAGGCGGCATCAGCCACCTGATGAAGAAAAACAAGGTTACAACCTTCATGGGCGAGGCCACAGTGCCCGCCAAAGGCAAGGTGTCAGTCACAACAGAGAAGGGCGTTGAAGAGCTCACCGCCAAGCACATCGTTCTGGCCACAGGCGCGCGCGCGCGCGAGCTGCCCGGCCTTGAAGCCGATGGCGATCTGGTCTGGACATACAAACACGCGCTCACGCCCAAGCGTATGCCCAAGAAGCTCCTCGTGATCGGCTCAGGCGCGATCGGCATCGAGTTTGCCAGCTTTTACAACACTTTGGGTGCTGACACGACCGTGGTCGAAGTCATGGACCGCGTGCTGCCCGTGGAAGACGCCGAGATCAGCGCATTCGCCAAAAAGCAGTTCGTCAAGCAGGGCATGAAGATCATGGAGAAAGCCATGGTCAAACAGCTCGACCGTGGCAAAGGCCGCGTCACCGCTCATATCGAAACAGGCGGGAAGACCGAAACCCAAGAGTTTGACACCGTCATCTCCGCGGTCGGCATCGTCGGCAATGTCGAAGGCCTCGGCCTTGAGGCGCTCGGCGTCAAGATCGACCGGACACACGTCACTGTTGATGAATACTGCCGCACAGGTGTTGAAGGCCTCTACGCCATCGGCGATATCGCAGGCGCGCCGTGGCTTGCCCACAAAGCCAGCCACGAAGGCGTCATGGTCGCCGAGATGATCGCGGGCCAGAAGCCCCACGCCGTGCGCCCCGAAAGCATTGCAGGCTGCACCTATTGCCACCCGCAGGTGGCGAGCGTGGGCTACACCGAAGCCAAGGCCAAGGAACTCGGCTATGATGTCAAAGTCGGCCGCTTCCCCTTTATCGGCAATGGCAAGGCCATCGCCTTGGGCGAGCCTGAAGGCATGGTCAAAACTGTGTTTGATGCCAAAACAGGCGAGCTTCTGGGCGCGCATATGGTGGGGGCAGAAGTCACCGAGCTGATCCAGGGCTATGTCGTGGGCCGTCAGCTTGAAACAACCGAAGAAGACCTCATGCAAACGGTCTTCCCACACCCCACGCTTTCTGAAATGATGCATGAAAGCGTGCTGGATGCATATGGGCGCGCGATCCACTTTTAAGGGTTTTGTCTATGGTGTCTCTCAACCGCGTGGTGATGAACAGATCAAGCGCCACGTGGTTGAATGCACTGCCGCTGCAAAGCATGGAGCTGGCCGAGATTTCCGGAAAATGGGGCCAGCGCCTCACGGCCAAGAGCTACGAGCGCTTCAAATATCCCGAGCATGACATCTGCAAAGGCCCCTACCTTGATAAACAGGGCCGCGCGCGCCAGTTTGATCTCATTCTGGCCAATCAGGTCTGGGAGCATCTCGACAGGCCTTTTACCGCGCTCTGCCATGTCCATGACATGCTGCGCGACGGGGGCTACTTCTGGATCGCGGTGCCGTTCTATCTGCCCTTTCATGCGGCGCCCAATGATTGCTCCCGCTGGAGCGCGCGCGGGCTGAAAAACCTGCTCATTGAGGCAGGCTTTCCAGAAGAGCACATCCGCGCTGAAGAATGGGGCAACCGCGCCGCAGCGCTGCGCAACCTCGAGCCTGACTGGCCCCCGAAATATGACCCTGCCACAGACGATCTGGGCAATGACCCAGCATTTCCGATCTGTGCCTGGGCCTTGGCGCAGAAACGCGACTAGAAGGCACGCCGCGCCTTTGGCGCGCCGATCCGCTGGGGGCTTGGCCTGTAACGCGCGCAGTCGGCCCCAGACCCTCGGGATATTTTAAGCAAAAAAGAGGGGCTAGCGGCTCAGCGCCCCGCCTGCGGCTTGCCAATGGCTCAGCCCGCCAAGGTTGTGGACGTGCTGATACCCCAGCTTGCGCAGGATCATCACCCCTTGGGCCGAGCGTGCGCCTGTGGCGCAGTAAAGGGCCACGGGCTTGTCAGGGCTCAACGCCGTGTGGCGTGCGCTGTTGCTGGCGTCTGCTGCCGCAGCCAAGCGCCCCAGTGGCAGGTTGATCGCACCGTTGGCAAAGCCTGTTGTGTCCAGTTCCTGCGGCTCGCGCACATCGACCAGCAGCATTTCTCCCGTCGAGATCCGCTCAAGGCAGAGGGCCGGGTCTGTGCGTTTGAGCGCGCGGAAAAAGGCAAACATGGCGAGGCCTCGCAGTGGGGCAGGGCAGTGTCCTGCAATATTCAAATTCTGATAATGGAATATAACCTGAGCAGCAACCCCGCATTGAGGCAGCCGCGCACTTGCGCCTATAAGCGCGGATGAAAACCAATTTTCCTCTTGTCTTTCTGCTCTGGGGTGCGGGCCTTGGCGCGGCAGCCCAATATGCCAAGGTCAGCGTGGTTTTTGATTCATTGCCAGAGCTTTACCCCGAGGCAGGCGCGGCCCTTGGGCTGGCTGTCTCTCTGGTGGGGGCGGTTGGTCTCGTGCTTGGCGTTGTTGCGGGCATTCTGGTGGCGCGCGCAGGGTTTCGCCGCACATTGCTGCTGGCGCTTTGGGGCGGCGCTGTCCTGTCGGCCTTGCAGGCGCTTGTGCCGCCCTTTGTGGCCTTTCTTGCGCTGCGCCTGCTGGAGGGGGTCTCGCATCTGGCACTTGTGGTGGCGCTGCCAACCTTTATCGCCCAGCTGAGCGCGCCAGCCCACCGCGGGCTAACCCTCACGCTCTGGGGCACTTTTTTTGGCGTAGCTTTTGCGCTTGTTGCGGCTTTGGGCCAGCCGCTCGTGGCGCGCTATGGGGTGCCGGCGCTGTTTTTGGCCCATGCGGCCTATATGGCCAGCTTTGCGCTGGTCCTGTCGCGCGTGCTCAAGCCGTTGGGGCAGGGCGTGCCCGAGGCCTTGCCCGGCTTTGGCGCGCTCATGGCGCAGCATGTGGCCATCTACTGCTCGCCAAACCTCTCGGCGCCTGGCTTTGGCTGGCTGTTTTACACCTTCTGCTTCGTCGCTGTGCTCACGGTTTTGCCGCCTTATTTGCCTGAGGCCGCGCGCTTCTGGGTGATGGCGGCAATGCCCTTGCTCAGCATCTTCAGCTCCATGACCCTTGGGGTTGCTCTGTTGCGCTTTATGCCTGCGGTGCGTGTGACCATTCTGGGGTTTCTGCTTGCTGTGCTCACCATGGTCTGGCTTTGGGCTGTTCCGGCCGCGCCTCTGGCCTGCCTTGCGCTGGCGCTAGCCTTGGGGCTGATCCAGGGCTCCGGCTTTGCCTCGGTGCCCGAGCTCAACCAGAGCGCGGATGCGCAGGCACAGGCCAACGGGGCGATGGCGCAGATGGGCAATCTGGGCAATACGCTTGGCACGCCTGTTATGGTCGCGGCCTTGGCTTGGGCTGGCTATGCCGCGTTGCCTCTGCTCATCGGTGCGATGCTTCTGGCGGGGGCGGGCGTACACCTCTGGCTCGCATATCGCCGTGCGCGCCACAGCTTTTCATCCGACAGGTAAAAACCTGCGTATTCCCTATGCTACCTTTGCGGGGCGTTCCTGAAACGTTCTCATTTTCGGGTTGGAAGTTACCCAAAACTTAACTACATCTGGGCCCAAGCAAAGCTGAAGGGCGAGCAGATGGCAGAACTCAAATACATCGAAGTGCGCGGCGCGCGTGAGCACAACCTCAAAGGCATTGACGTTGATATCCCGCGCGACCAGCTTGTGGTGATCACGGGTCTGTCAGGCTCGGGCAAATCAAGCCTCGCCTTTGATACAATCTACGCCGAGGGCCAGCGCCGCTATGTGGAATCGCTCTCTGCCTATGCGCGCCAGTTTCTGGACATGATGGAAAAGCCCGATGTGGACCACATCAGCGGCCTGAGCCCCGCGATTTCTATCGAGCAGAAAACAACGAGTAAAAACCCGCGCTCCACCGTCGGCACCGTCACCGAGATCTATGACTATCTGCGCCTTCTGTTTGCCCGCGCGGGCACGCCCTACAGCCCCGCCACAGGTGAGCCGATCGAGGCCCAGCAGGTGCAAGACATGGTTGATCGCATCATGGGCATGGAAGAGGGCACGCGCGGCTACCTGCTTGCGCCCATCATCCGCGACCGTAAGGGCGAATACCGCAAGGAATTCCTTGAGCTGCGCAAACAGGGCTTTCAGCGCGTGAAGGTTGACGGCGAGTTCTACGAGCTCGACGAGCCGCCCACGCTCGATAAGAAATTCCGCCACGACATCGACGTGGTGGTTGACCGGATCGTCATCCGCGAGGGCATGGAGACACGGCTGGCTGACAGCTTGCGCACAGCGCTTGATCTGGCCGACGGGATCGCGATCCTTGAGACAGCGCCAAGCGAAGGCGAGCCCGAGCGCCACACGTTTTCCGAAAAATTCGCTTGCCCCGTCTCGGGCTTCACCATCCCCGAGATCGAGCCGCGGCTCTTCTCGTTCAACGCGCCCTTCGGCGCGTGCCCCGAGTGTGACGGCCTCGGCATGGAGCTGTTCTTTGATGACCGCCTCGTGGTGCCTGATGCCACGCTCAAAATCTATGATGGCGCGCTTGCTCCGTGGCGCAAGGGTAAGTCGCCCTATTTCCTCCAGACCATCGAGGCCATCGCCAAACACTACGAGTTTGACAAAAACACCCGCTGGAAAGACTTGCCCGCCCATGTGCAGCAGGTCTTCCTTTATGGTTCGGGAGATGAGGAAATCCCCTTCCGCTATGATGAGGGCGGCCGCGTCTATCAAGTCAGCCGCGTGTTTGAAGGCGTGATCCCCAACATGGAGCGCCGCTATCGCGAGACCGACAGCAACTGGATCCGCGAAGAATTCGAACGCTACCAGAACAACCGCCCCTGCGGTGCCTGTGGTGGCTACCGTCTGCGCGAAGAGGCGCTCGCGGTCAAAATCGCGGGGGAACACGCGGGGCAGGTGGTGCAGAAATCCATCCGCGAAGCGCTGGAATGGGTTGAAAACGTGCCTGCCAGCCTCAGCGTGCAGAAAAACGAGATCGCCCGCGCGATCCTCAAGGAAATCGGCGAGCGCCTTGGGTTCTTGAACAACGTGGGCCTTGATTACCTCTCGCTCAGCCGCAACTCGGGCACGCTCTCAGGCGGCGAAAGCCAGCGCATCAGGCTTGCGAGCCAGATCGGCTCAGGCTTGCAAGGCGTGCTTTATGTGCTGGATGAGCCCAGCATCGGCCTGCACCAGCGCGACAATGGCAGGCTTCTCACCACGCTCAAAAACCTGCGCGATGCGGGCAACACCGTGATTGTGGTGGAGCATGACGAAGAGGCCATTCGCGAGGCGGACTATGTCTTTGATATCGGCCCGGGCGCGGGTGTGCATGGCGGTAACGTGGTGAGCCACGGCACCCCCGAGTATGTGACCAATGACCCAAACAGCCTCACAGGCCAGTATCTGTCCGGCACCCGCGAAATCGCCATCCCGCCCAAGCGGCGCAAAGGCAACGGCAAGAAAATCAAGGTGGTCAAGGCGACAGGCAACAACCTGAAGAACGTGACAGCCGAGTTCCCGCTGGCCAAGTTTGTCTGTGTCACGGGCGTGTCAGGCGGGGGCAAATCCACGCTCACCATCGAAACGCTCTTCAAAACCGCCTCGATGCAGCTCAATGGCGCGCGCCAGACGCCCGCACCCTGCGAGACCATCAAAGGGCTGGAGCATCTGGACAAGGTCATCGACATTGACCAACGCCCGATTGGCCGCACACCGCGCTCCAACCCTGCCACCTATACGGGCGCGTTTACCCCCATCCGCGACTGGTTTGCTGGCCTGCCCGAAGCCAAGACGCGTGGCTACAAGCCGGGGCGCTTTTCCTTCAACGTCAAAGGCGGGCGCTGCGAGGCTTGCCAAGGCGATGGTGTGATCAAGATCGAGATGCACTTCCTGCCGGATGTCTATGTCGAATGCGAAACCTGCAAAGGCGCGCGCTACAACCGCGAGACGCTGGAAGTAAAGTTCAAGGGCAAGAGCATTGCCGATGTGCTCGATATGACCGTGGAAGAGGCGCAAGACTTTTTCAAAGCCGTGCCCAGCATTCGCGAGAAGATGGATGCGCTCATGCGCGTGGGCCTTGGCTATATCAAGGTCGGCCAGCAGGCGACAACGCTCTCGGGCGGTGAGGCGCAGCGCGTCAAGCTTTCCAAAGAGCTGGCCAAGCGCTCCACAGGGCGCACGCTCTACATCCTTGATGAGCCCACAACAGGGCTTCACTTTGAAGATGTGCGCAAGCTTCTGGAGGTGCTGCAAGAGCTGGTTGAGGGCGGCAACACCGTGATCGTGATCGAGCACAACCTCGACGTTGTCAAAACCGCCGACTGGATCATCGACATTGGCCCCGAAGGTGGCGATGGCGGCGGCGAGATCGTGGCCGCAGGCACGCCCGAGAAAGTGGCTGACGAGCCGCGCAGCCACACGGGCTATTACCTCAAGCCAATGCTTGCCGCAAAGCAAGCCGCAGCGGAGTAACGCCATGACCCTTGGCCTCGCTCTCGGGTCTGGCGGTGCGCGCGGGTGGTGTCACATCGGCGTGCTGCAAGAGCTTGAGGCCATGGGCATCCGCCCCGACGTGGCGGCTGGCTGCTCCATGGGGGCACTTGTGGGGGCGGCTTGGGCAGGTGGGCGGCTTGATGCGCTGGCCGATTGGGCCACAGGGCTCACCCGCAGCCGTGTCATGCGCCTGCTGGATGTGCGCCTTTCGGGCGGCGGGCTTGTGCAGGGGGGCGCAATCGCCCAGATCATTGAAGAGATCGGGTTGCCCGATGACTTTTCTGACCTTGAGAAGCCCTTTCTGGCCGTGGCCACAGATATGACCACAGGTCAGGAAATATGGCTGCGTGAGGGGAGCCTTTGCAACGCTGTGCGCGGCTCGATGGCCATGCCCGGTGTCTTTGCACCGTTTCACCACGAAGGGCGTTGGCTCTTGGATGGCGGGATGGTCAACCCTGTTCCAAGCTCGGCCTGCCGTGCGCTTGGTGCCGATACAACCCTCGCCGTAAACCCGAACGGAGCGCATGATGACAAGCTCTGGGTGCCTGCGGAGCCGTCGCGCAGCTTCTGGCGCTTTGAGGGGCTCAAGGAGTGGGCCGATATCTTGCCAGAGGGCTTGCAGAAAATGCTGCCCGAGGCGCGCAAAGACGAGCGCCCCGTACCACCTGATTATCTTGATGTGGTGTCCACATCGATGGACATTATGAGCCGCTACCTCCGCCAGACGCGGCTTGCCAGCGATCCGCCCCAGATTTTGCTAGAGGCTGATCTGCGCCAGACTGTGCTTGTGTTGGAGCTTGAAAAAGCGGGCGTCGCCATTGAAGCAGGGCGCGAGCTTGTGCGCGCGCAGGCTGATGACATCCGCGCAGTCTGCGGCGGCAAAGGCCAGTAGCCCGCCGCCGCGCTGTCTTATTTTTTCATCGGGCAGGTGTTGAACCCGAAGATCTTGTAAAGCGGGCAAGTGCTCATCAGGCCTGTCGCAAGCGGGACGATCCCGATGAGGTAGAGCCAGTTGTAGCCATTGGCCGAGTTCAGAAAAAATCCGAGGATCAAAGCAGCACCGACAACGATGCGCAGGATGCGGTCAAGACCGCCAACATTCTTGGTCATAACGACCTCCAAAATAACATTCCACAATTCATATGTGTAATCTTAATTTTCGGTAAACAAAAGGGGGAAGTTGGAGGGGCCACTTCAGGAGCGCGCGCGGCCTTACCTAAATTTGTGTTAACACAAGCGAGGTGCAGGGCGGTGCACGCATGGTGCACGCCCGGTGCACAGGTATCACCCCCCCATGATAGACCCCCAGTGGAGGCGTTAACCCCGCCGCGCGATAAAGCCATATTTGAGTAACCAGACATAGCAGCGCTCTACAGTCAGCGGGTTGAATTTGAGGTCTTTGGCAATCTCTGTTGCGACAGCGCCCTGCGGGCCGACCTCTGTAATAGCGTCAAGAACGCGGCGCAGTGTTTCAACCTTTTCAAAGGGTTGTTTAAGGTTCTTAAACTGGCGCAAGTCATAGACGTCTTCCAGAGAGGGGCTGCGATGGGTTGCCACACAGGCCGCGATGCCACGGGGCAGCGGCGCACTCGGGTAGCTCGCAAAGAGCTTTGTTGGCGCAGGTGCGGCAGGATTTGGCTGTAATCCAGCCGTGTCACGGGCGCTCAAAGCCCTCTGGCGAATACTTGAAAGTTCTGCCCAAAGCATCTGATATTGCGGAATAATTTTGGCCCAAGAATACAGTTTTCTAACCCGTTTCAGGCCAGCCGCGCCCATGGCCCTCCGCTTCTCGGGGTCACACGCCAGCCTGACAATGGCCTCGGTGAGAGCCGTCAGGTCAACTTCAGTTAAAGCGCTGATATTGCTGGTATATTGCGCATATGACAGCCGTTTTGACACATAGGCCCAAGCCTCTGTCGCCCCATGGCCCGCGGCAAGCCCTCGGGTGGGAACGCGAATACCCACATCCTCACTCACCGTGTCGCGCATCCCGTCCCAATCCGTGGTGATCTGGGGCAGGCCTGCAGCCATGGCTTCCAGCGGGGCAAGGCCGAATGTTTCTTGAATGTTATCAATGGGGAAGGTGAAGATATCTGCGCCCGAAAGGGCCTCGTCGCGCGCCTCTTTCAGGCTGCCGTCAAGGTGGGTGTAGCTCACATTTGGCATGAGAGCTTTCGCACCTGTTTCAAAGATCTCTTGAGAGTGTTTGTCTGCATAAATCCCGCAAGCCACAAAGTGCAGCTTCATCCCCTTGGGGAGCTTGGCCTGTGCGGCTTCCATAGCCAGAAACAGCGGGAACGGATCAAATTTGCCATAGGGTGTCAGGCGGGAAAGTGTCGATATAACAATATCCTGTGCGCCAATACTCAAGCGCTCTCGCAGCCGTTTGCGCGCTGCAGGATCGTGGGCGTAATCCTCGGGTGTGATCCCCAGTGGAATAACAGGCATCATCGGGCGGGCCGGCACAGTGCCAAAGCGCTGGCGGATATAGTCATCCACCATATCGTGCTGTGCCTCCTGGCTCGCAAGCACCGCCTGTGAGGTACAGATCACCGCATCCCAAGGCATTTGCGGTGCAAGGCGCAGATCGACAGCCCCCTGCATGACCGCGCTTGTGGCGGTCGTATGGGTGATGCCGCAGATGGAATAGGCTGTATTTCCAAGGGTTTGCCGCCGCCACAGCTCGCTCGCGTAGTTGGGGGCCGGATAGTACAGCACATCAACAGGTGCTATCTTGCGCGCATTGAAAAACTCGACACCGCGAATTGGCTTCTTAGCACCCAAAGCCTTTAATTGTGCTTCAAAAGCCTGTGCGCCTGACAGGGTTTCGCTGAGGCTGACAAACTCATCCACCTGAGCATGCTGCACAAACCCTTTCAAAAACGAGGCTCCCGCAACACGGCGGCCATTGATCCCTTTTGTTTCAGGGTCATAGCCATCACTGGCATACCAGATTGCGGCGTTGGCAGACGGTGCGCTCACAGCGGGCGCTCACAGGTAAACATAAACATTTTAAAGCTCGATATCGTTTTCCAAACAGTAGCGCGCGGCACACAAAATCCAAAGCGCTGTTTGCTCTGCATTGTCCGCACCGCGCGTTAAATGTGGCTTAACTCTCCTCAGTCATGTTGGAGCGTGATAAGAGCTTAACCTCGGCTGCGTTTTTCAAAGCGTGGCAACATGGCAGAAAAGTCGGTTCCAAGGCCGCCTTCTTCTTCTACAAATTGCTCGTAGAGTGCCATAGCTGCTTGGCCCATTGGGGTATCAGCATCGGCAGAGGTTGCGGCTTGTTGTGACAGGCGCAGGTCTTTGAGCATGAGCTCAGAGGCAAATCCTGGCTTGTAGTCATTGTCTGAGGGGCTTTGTGGCCCAACGCCCGGGGCGGGGCAGTAGGCGTTCATCGTCCAAGAATAGCCCGAGGAGGTGCTGACAACATCAAACATTTTCTGGCGGTCAAGCCCGAGCTTATCTGCCAGTGCAAAGGCTTCACAGGTGGCAATCATGGTGACGCCCAAGATCATGTTGTTGCAAATCTTGGCCGCTTGGCCTGCGCCTGCGTCACCGCAATGTACGGCTTTTTGGCCCATGATCTCAAACAAAGGGGCCGCTTTGGCAAAGCCGGCTTTGGTGCCGCCCGCCATAAATGTGAGGGTTCCGCCCGATGCGCCGCCGACGCCGCCCGAGACAGGGGCATCGACAAACAGCACACCAAGCGCCTCGGCTTCGCCTGCAACAGCGCGTGCGCTGTCAACATCGACGGTTGAGCAGTCGACAAGTGCTGCGCCACTTGCCATGGCTGGCAGGATGTCTGCGGCCACTGCACGCAAAATCGCGCCATTGGGCAACATGGTGATCACCACGTCTTGGCCCGTGGCCGCCTCGGCGGCGCTGGCGGCCATGCTGACGCCTTCGACAGCAACATCTGCCATGTCAAAGCCGGTAACGCTGTGGCCTGCTTTTGCAAGGTTGCCCGCCATGGGCGCACCCATGTTTCCAAGGCCGATAAATCCGATTTTCATGGGGGTCTCTCCTTATGAGAAAGTCAGCTCGGCGCCGTCAAGCGGGGCCAGCATTGCGTCAATCATCTGCGGGTCGAGCTGTGCGATGGAATGCTTCCAGCGCGGGCTGCGGTCTTTGTCAATAATGGCGGCGCGGATACCTTCGAGGAAGTCGCCATGCTCCATCGCACGCGATGTGAAACGGTATTCGAGCTTGAGCGCGTCGCGGATGTCACGACAGCCCTTGAGCTGCTGCATCATGGTGAGTGTGGCAGCCATAGCCAGCGGCGAATTGCGTGTTACAGCTTTGAGGGCAAACGCGGCAAAGGCTGTGTCACTGGCCTCAAGGCGGGCGACCAGATCCGGCAAGCTTGCTGCGCCAAAAACCGCATCGATCTCGGCTTGGTGTGCGCCAAGTTGGCCCTCTGGTGCCGTGCTGCTCGCAGCGCTCAGCGCCCCGAGTTCTGCGCCAGCTTCAAGCGCTTCGATCAGGGCAGGCCATTTGTCGTCGCTGATGTAAGTATCTGCAAAACCTGCGTAAATTGCATCAGCCGCATTCAGTCTTGCGCCCGTTAGGCCAAGGTATGCACCAGATGCGCCCGGCGCATTGGCAAGGATCATGGAGCCGCCCACATCGGGCACAAGGCCAATCCCGCATTCTGGCATCGCTATCTGGGAGGTTGCGCCCACAATACGGTGAGAGCCATGGCAGCCCACGCCCATACCGCCGCCCATGGTGAAGCCTTGCAGGAACGACACGATGGGTTTGGAGTAGCTGCGCAGGGCTGCATTCATACGGTATTCATCGCGCCAGAAGGTCTGGCCAAAAGCGTAGTCGCCGCGCTTGCCTGTCTCGTAGAGCTCGGCGATATCACCGCCCGCCGAGAAGGCTTTCTCGCCTTCAGCATCAATGATCACGCGCGTGACAGCGGAGTCACTTTCCCAAGTCTTCAGGGCCGCGGCGATGGCTGTCACCATTGGGTAGGTCACAGCGTTTAGAGCTTTGGGGCGGGTGAGGGTGATCCGCCCCGCAGCGCCGACAACGCGTATCGAAATATCGCTCATGCTGCGTCCGAGATCATTTGGCGGGAGATGATCATACGCATGATCTCGTTGGTGCCCTCAAGGATCTGGTGAACCCGCAGGTCACGGACGATTTTTTCGATGCCATAATCTGCAAGGTAGCCGTAGCCGCCGTGCATTTGCAGGCAACCGTTGGCCACATCAAAGGACACATCTGTCACCATCAGCTTGGCCATAGCGCAGAATTTGGTCGCATCATGCGCGCCTGTGTCGAGCTTCCATGCGGCTTGGCGCAGAAAGATACGCGCGGCTTGAAGCTGGGTTTCAAACTCGGCCAGTTTGAACTGAAGCGCTTGAAACTGGTTGATGGGTTTTCCGAAAGCCTTGCGCTCGGCCATATATTGCATGGTGAGGTCGAGGGCATTTTGTGCGCCCCCAAGCGCCGAGGCGGCAATGTTGAGGCGCCCACCATCCAAACCTGCCATTGCATAAGCAAAACCCTGTCCTTCTTCGCCAATGAGGTTGTCATGAGGGACGGTGCAGTCATCGAATTGGACTTGCGCTGTGGGCTGGGCACGCCAGCCCATTTTCTCTTCAAGCGCGCCAAAACTCAGGCCCGCAGCGCCATCTTCAACAACAACGGTCGAAATGCCTTTTGGCCCGTCGACACCTGTGCGCACCATCGTCACATATGCGTCTGAATAGCCACCGCCAGAGATAAAGGCTTTGGTGCCGTTCAGCTTATAACCTTCGTTGGTCTTTTCGGCGCGGGTTTTCAACGCCGCCGCATCCGAGCCTGAGCCCGGCTCTGTGAGGCAGTAGGAAAAGACTTTTTCCATTGAACACAAGGCAGGGAGCCATTTGGCGCGGGTTTCATCAGAGCCGAACTTGTCGATCATGCCACCGCACATATTGTGGATCGACAGAAACGAGCCAACAGCAGGGCAGGCCATGGCCAGCGCTTCAAACACCAGTGTCGCATCCAGCCGAGAGAGGCCTGAGCCGCCGCTTTCTTCGCGTACATACAGCCCGCCAAAGCCGAGCTCGGCCAACTTGGGCCAAAGATCTTTCGGAATGGTGCCTGCCTTCTCCCACTCCATAGCAAAGGGCGCGATATGCTCAGCGCCGAAGCTTTTGGCCATGTCAAAGATCAGGGTTTGCTCTTCACTCAATGCAAAGTCCATGACGTTATCCTTTTCCCTCAGAGTGGCTTGCGCGAATTGAACGCTTGTTTAATTCCTAAACCTTACAGGAGTTTTGCAAAGCTTCAACCCGTCTACTCAACGATGATGGTTCCTGTCATGCTGCCATGCCAGCGGCACACATACTTGAATTGACCTTTGTTAGGAAAGGTGATGCTGGCAGATTTTCCGCGCCTCAGGTTGCCTGTATCCCAGCTGTCATCTCTGGCTGTGGCGGTGTGTTCCATTGTGCCTTTGTTTTCAAACAGCACGGTGTCACCAGCCTTGATCCTCAGTTGGCTGGGTGAAAAGCGCATAGACTGCATCCGCACGGTATGCTGCGCAGCTGCAGCCGATTGAGGGGTGAGCAGGGCGAAGGCAGGGAGGGAAAAGATAGCTTTGAGGGTATGGCGGCGTGTCAGCATTTCGGGCTCCAGTTTGGGTTATAGATCGGCATGAAACTCTGCGATCAGGTGGGTTACAACGACACCAAGCGCCGCCTCTTCATTTTGTCCGGTGGCGCGGGCTTCTGTGTAGATACGGCGCTGCGTGTCAGCGGCATTGCCGTGTGCGGCAATGTCGCGCGCGCGTTCGATTTCTTGGCGGCAAGACAAGATACCTGCGTCTTCGTCTATGAGGTCGACAAGCTCGTTGATGAGGGTCTCAAAGGGAACAATTTCGCGTGCACCAAGGTCGATCAGCCCCTCGCTAACGCCGTAACGTTGCGCGCGCCAGCGGTTTTCGGCGATGAGGAAGTTATCGTAAATCCGCCAGCGCTGGTTTTTCATAGCCAGCCGCCACAACATACGGGTGAGCGCTTGGCTCAAAGCGGCCAGCGTGAGCGCAGTCTCCATTCGGGGGGCTACATCGCAGATACGGCTCTCGATCGTTGGAAAACGGGAGGAGGGCCGCAGATCCCACCAGACTTTTGAGCTGTCTTCAATCACGCCCAGCTCCACAAGCGCTTCGATAGAGCGTTCAAATTCGCCCCAGCTTTCCATGCGCGGTGGTAGCCCCGTACGCGGCAGGTTATCAAATACAGAGAGACGATAGCAGCTCAGGCCCGTGTCATGCCCCTGCCAAAACGGTGAAGAACAGCTGAGCGCCAGAAGGTGGGGCAGGAAATATTTAAGCTGGTTCACCAGATCTATGCGCATGGATTTTTCGGGGATACCAACATGGACGTGGCACCCGCAAATGAGCAGTCTCTGAACCACACCGGCGAGGTCATCATGCAGCTCGTTGTAGCGGTCCTTCGGTGTATGGTGCTGGTCACGCCAGTCTGAGAACGGGTGGCACGAGGCCGCGATCGGCGCGAGCCCAAACTGTCCTGCAATCCTTGCAACCGTGCTGCGCAGGTGCTTCAGGTCTTCCCGGGCTTCGGCAACATTCGCACAGACTTTTGTCCCAATTTCGATCTGACACTCAAGAAACTCGGGGCTGAACTGGCCTTCCAGAGCCGAGGCACAGGCTTGCATCATCGCCTCAGGCGCCCGTGCGAGCGCGAGGCTGTCTTTATCTACGAGCAGATACTCTTCTTCGATGCCAATCGTAAACGCGGGTTCGGCACGTGACATGGCCTCTCCTTTTCTGCAAAGATTAAATGCATCTCAACAGGAAAGACCGCTTAGCGCAAGCTTGCCAGCTCAGGCTTGTGTCACCCAGGCTTTCGCCTCACTCATAGAGCAGAAGATGCAGGTTTGCGCCCAATGAGATTGCTCTGTGAGGTTTTCAAAGATGCGGCTCATGCCGAAGACAACTTCGCTATCAGCAACAATTGCCACCCTCATTGGGACGCCCGCTTCTGCGTAGCGGCGGCCAAACATTGAAAACAGCGTGTACACCTCGTTGAAACCGACAGAAGAGATGTCGACCGTTCGCAAGTCTGCAATATGGGGGCGCCTGAGCTCGAATTCCGGAGCTGCTTGGTAGCTCTCAAACATCGCAATGATATCTTCAATGCGCACCACTCCGCGATAGTGCGCCATCACCACATTTGGGCTTTCCAAGATTTCATAGGTGACAGGCATGGGGCGCTCGAGTTCTTGTTAGCATGACGAAAAACGGCCTCCCAACTTGGAAGGCCGTTTCTACCATGAGGTCTATCTAAAGTTTAGTCCATAGGCTTAAAGTTGAATTCACCACCATCTTTGATACCTGATGGCCAGCGCGATGTAACGGTTTTGGTGCGCGTGTAGAACTTGAATGCATCAGGCCCGTGCTGGTTCAAATCGCCAAAGACTGATTTCTTCCAGCCACCAAAGGTGTGATATGCCAAAGGCACAGGGATTGGCACGTTGATCCCGATCATGCCCACGTTGATACGGTTGGCAAAGTCACGGGCCGAGTCGCCATCACGCGTGAAAATGGCGGTTCCGTTGCCATATTCGTGATCCATGGCCAATTTGAGCGCTTCCTCATAAGAGCCCGCGCGCACGGTGCAAAGCACTGGGCCGAAGATCTCTTTTTGGTAGATGTCCATATCCGGTGAGACGCGGTCAAACAGGTGGGGGCCAACAAAGAAGCCATCTTCATAGCCTTGAAGCGCGAAGTCACGGCCATCAACAACCAGTTCGGCGCCTTGCTCAACACCTGATTCAACGAGCTTGAGGATGTTTTGCTTGGCGGCAGCGGTCACAACGGGGCCGTAGTCTACATCATCACCTGATGTATACGGGCCAACTTTCAGCTTTTCGATGCGCGGAATAAGCTTTTCGATCAGTTTATCAGCGGTTTCCTCGCCGACAGGAACCGCAACAGAAATGGCCATACAGCGTTCACCCGCAGCACCATAGCCTGCACCGATCAGAGCATCGGCTGCTTGGTCAAGATCGGCGTCTGGCATAATGATCATGTGGTTTTTGGCACCGCCAAAGCACTGTACACGTTTGCCTTGTGCGCAGCCCGTGCCGTAGATGTATTCGGCAATCGGTGTTGAGCCGACAAAGCCCACTGACTGGATCGTCTCGTCATAAAGAATAGCGTCTACGGCTTCTTTGTCGCCGTTGACGACCTGCAGAATACCCTTGGGTGCGCCAGCTTCTTCCATCAGCTCCGCCAGCATGAGCGGAACAGAAGGGTCACGCTCGCTTGGCTTCAGGATAAAGGCGTTGCCACAAGCAAGTGCCGGGCCGAACATCCACATGGGGATCATGGCAGGGAAGTTGAACGGGGTGATGCCCGCTGTCACGCCGAGCGCCTGACGCATGGAATACATGTCAATGCCCGGGCCAGCACCGTCGGTATATTCACCTTTCAGCAGCTGAGGGGCGCCGATGCAATATTCGATAACTTCAAGACCGCGCTGCACATCGCCCTTGGCGTCAGGGAATGTTTTGCCGTGCTCGCGGCTCAGGGCTTCTGCGAGCTTGTCCATATCGCGGTTCAGCAACTCGACGTATTTCATCATGACGCGGGCGCGGCGCTGTGGGTTGGTGGCGGCCCAAGCAGGCTGTGCGGCGGCGGCGATGGCGACAGCTTTTTCCATTTCCTCTTTTGAGGCAAGGGGGACCTTGGCTTGAACTTCGCCTGTGGCGGGGTTGAAAACATCCGCAAAGCGGCCTGACGTGCCTTTGACGTGTTCGCCGCCAATGTAGTGTGTAAGTTCTTGCATGTTATCCTCCAACAGATTTAACGCCACCTTAGCCTTGCATTTATGCCGCAAAAAGCGGCAAGTTCTCACAGCAAGTTTTGCATTTTTGCATTATGGGGGGCCGATACCGTGAATTGGGACGATATGAAGAGCTTTTTGGCTGTCGCACGTGCCGAGACGCTGTCTGGTGCTGCTGCGCTCCTGAAGGCCGATCCTGCAACTGTCGGACGACGCGTTGCACGGCTCGAGGAGGCAATGAGCGAAGTCTTGTTCACAAAGTCTCCGCAGGGCTATGTGCTCACCGCTCAGGGCCAAAAGCTGATGCCTCATGCTGTGCGCCTGGAGCAGACCATGATGGACGCGCGTGATGCAATGGCAGGGCAGGGTGCAGCCCTCTCAGGCCAAATCAGAATAGGAGCGCCAGATGGTTGTGCGAACTTCCTGCTGCCTCAGGTTTGCGCCGAGATCACAGAGCAAAACCCCGACCTGGACATTCAGATTGTCGCGCTCCCGAGGATCGTCAACCTCACCAAGCGAGAGGCAGACATGGCCATCACCGTAAGTCGCCCAGAAGCGGGACGACTGCTGGTGCAAAAGCTGGCTGACTATCAGCTACACCTTGCTGCCTCAGAGGCCTACCTTGCGACGCACGCGCCCATCTCAGACGTAGCGGCCCTGCATGATCATCGGATTGTGGGCTACATTCCGGATATGATCTTTGACAAAGAGCTGGATTATCTGAGCGGCACGCCGTTTTCGCGTGTGGCCCTGGCGTCAAACTCTGCATCAGTGCAGCTCAATGTGATACGTCAAGGTGGTGGTGTCGGGGTGGTCCACGACTTTGCTTTACCTGCCGCTCCCAATCTTCGCAGGGTTTTGCCTGAGAGTTTTAGCCTCAAGCGTAGCTTTTATCTTATTCGACACGAGGATGACCGCAGGGTTGCCCGCTTGACACGGTTTGCGGAAGCTCTGACCGATGGTTTGCGGCGTGAGGTGGCTCGGCTTGAAACGCTAGCTTGACAGGTCGGCCCATCACGTCGCAACCTGAGAAAAAAGGAGAGTGCCCCATGCTTGTGCTGCAAATCCTCAAATCAAAGGGCGATGGTCCTGTGATTACGATTACCGCAAAAACCTCTATTGCGGAGGCAGCCAATGTGCTTGCCGAGCGCCGTATTGGCGGTCTGATTGTCTCGGACGATGGCAAAGAGGTGGAAGGTATCCTTTCTGAACGTGACATTGTCCGCTCGCTGGCGTTGCGTGGGGCCGTTTGCCTTGAAGAAACTGTTGGGGACCTGATGACCCGCAACCCGGTGTGTTGCAGCAAAGACGAGACGACTGACTCGGTTTTGGAGAAGATGACCAACGGACGTTTCCGACATATGCCCGTCACTGAGAATGGCGCGCTGATTGGCATCATTACAATCGGAGATGCGGTAAAGGCCCGCTTGGAAGAACTGGCCATGGAAAAAGACGCGCTCCAAGGGATGATCATGGGCCACTAACGATGACATCACATCCTTAGGGTTGCAATTCGTGCGCTCATACTGCATTGCGACGTAATATTGTTTCGCACTCAACTCACGAGGCTCTTCATGCGCATTGGTCTATATCCGGGGACGTTTGACCCAGTTACTTTGGGTCATCTTGATATTATCAAGCGCGGGGCCGCCCTCGTGGACAGGTTGGTTATAGGGGTCGCAATCAACCGCGACAAAGGCCCGCTGTTTCAGCTCGAAGAGCGTGTCGAGATGATCGAATCCGAGTGCGAGGCGCTCTCAAAGCTCACTGGTACGGAAATCGTTGTTCATCCGTTTGAAAACCTGCTGATTGATTGCGCCAAAGACGTTGGAGCGCAGGTTATCGTACGGGGTCTGCGCGCTGTTGCTGACTTTGAGTATGAATATCAGATGGTCGGGATGAACCGGTCACTCGACGACTCTGTGGAGACAGTTTTTTTGATGGCTGAGGCGCGCCATCAGGCGATTGCCTCTAAACTGGTCAAAGAAATTGCGCGGCTGGATGGGGATATCTCAAAGTTTGTGACGCCGCTTGTGCGTGAGCGCGTGCTAAAGCGCCTTGGCAAGGCTTAGCGCCAGAAAGCCAGCCACTCGATCAGTTCTGCCATCTTTCGCATAAGAAAAACGGTACCGTCCCAATCGTAGAAGAACTTGTCCAAAAACAAGAGTGACACAATCACAAGTCCAAGGCCTATTGAGATTTGTGTGTTCATACCGTGACTTTCTACCAAATAAAAAAGCGCTCCAGTGAGATATGCCCCACCAGAACGCTTTGCGCAAGAATACTGCTGTTGCCTTAAAGGCGGCCCATCATGGCGGCAACATCGGCCATGCGGCAGCTGAAGCCCCACTCGTTGTCATACCAGGCCAATACGCGGACCAGACGGCCACCCATTACTTTGGTTTGCGCAGGGGCAAAGATCGAGCTTTCTTCTGAGTGGTTGAAGTCGATCGAGACCAGCGGAGCCTCTTCATATCCGAGGACACCCTTCATTACGCCCTCAGCTGCTTCGCGAACAATTTCGTTGATATCTGCAACGGTGACATCTTTTTTAGCCATAAACGTCAGGTCTACAGCGCTTACATTCGGGGTCGGCACGCGGATGGCCGAGCCATCAAGCTTACCTGCAAGCTCCGGAAGGACCTCGCCAAGGGCTTTGGCCGCACCTGTTGATGTGGGCACCATGCTCATCGCGGCGGCGCGCGCGCGGTAGAGGTCATTGTGGCGGCGGTCCAGTGTGGGCTGGTCACCCGTGTAGGCGTGGATTGTGGTCATGATACCGCTTTCAATCCCCACAGCGTCGTTGAGGACTTTGGCCACGGGCGCGAGACAGTTTGTTGTGCAGGAGCCATTGGAAATCATCGTATGCGAGGCTTCCAGCGCTTCGTTGTTCACGCCATAGACAATTGTGCGGTCAACATTTTTGCCTGGTGCTGAGAGCAGAACTTTCTTTGCGCCTTGAGCAAGGTGCGCTTTGGCTTTGTTGCCATCGTTAAACTGGCCTGTACACTCAAGAACGACATCAACGCCTGACCAATCGAGCTCTTCCATATTATAGGTCGAGAACATTTGCATCTCACCTGCGCCCAAGTCGAGCGTTCCGTCTCCGATTTTGACTTCGTTCGGGAAGCGACCGTGGACCGAGTCATACTTGATCAGGTGCGCAGCTGTTTCGAGTGAGCCTGTCGCGTTGACTTTCACTACCTTCACGTCTTGGCGTCCTGATGCCGCAATATGTGAAAGTGTGCAGCGGCCGATGCGGCCAAATCCATTGATGCCTACGGTGATTGTCATGGTCTCTCTCCTTGCGCGAATGTCTTGCCCTGCTCTTAGCGAGGTCGGCGCAAGGCGGAAAGGGGGGCGAAGGCCAAATCATCCACCTGTTAGCGTTAAACCTGACCCAAATCCGACTCTTCTGGTTTCGCGGTTGCGCTGAAGCAGCCCTAAGGGCAAAACTGCGTTCAAATTGAAAGGGTATTTGATGAGTGGATTGTTAGCACTTTTAGACGATGTGGCAGCGATTGCGAAGGTGGCGGCCGCTTCTGTGGACGATGTGATCGGGCAGGCGGCAAAAGCAGGAGCTAAAGCTGCAGGTGCCGCGATTGATGATGCCGCTGTCACGCCCAAATACGTCCATGGCTTCTCAGCTGATCGTGAGCTGCCCATTATCTGGCGTATCGCGCGGGGGTCAATCTTCAACAAGCTCGTGTTTCTGTTGCCTGCGGGGCTCGCGTTGAGCAACTTTGCGCCTTGGGCGATCCCGCCGCTGCTTATGATGGGGGGAGCCTATCTTTGTTTTGAGGGGGCTGAAAAAGTGGCGCATAGTTTGGGCTGGCTAGAAGCACATCCTGCAGAGGCCGACGCAGAGTCTGATGACCCGGCACACCTTGAGGAAGAGCGTGCAAAAGGCGCGATCAAGACCGACTTTATCCTATCGGCGGAAATCATGACCATTGCGTTGGCCGCCATCCCCAAAACGACGTTCTGGATGGAGGCCTTCACTTTGGCCGCTGTCGCCGTGATGATCACCGTGGCGGTGTACGGATCTGTTGCGCTGATCGTTAAGGCCGACGACGTGGGGCTGCATATGGCCAACACGGGTCGTTTGGGTCTGACACGGCGGTTAGGGGAAGGGATCGTGAAAGCGATGCCCGGTTTCTTATGGGCGCTCACGGCTATCGGGACTGCAGCAATGCTTTGGGTCGGCGGGTCGATCATTCTTCACGCACTACACGAGATGGGCGTGCACCTTCCTTACGAAAGCGTCAAACAGGCGGCCAGCGCTATGGCCTCTGGGCTTGGTGGCCCAATTGGTGCGTTGAAGTGGTTGTTTACAGCGTTGATGGATGGGATCTTGGGGCTTGCGCTTGGCCTTATTCTAATCCCGATTGGTCTGAAGCTCGTGACCCCTCTTTGGCAGGGGTTGCCTCGCAAACTTAGCTGATGTGGGTTTAAGGCAATGCTAAAAAAAAGCGAGGGAGGCATAGCCCCCCTCGCAATAATCAATGAGTGAATACCGATGCTTTTACAGCAAGGATTTTACTTTGGCGGCAACGGCTTCAGCCGTAATGCCGAATTTTTCAAACAGAACTTCAGCTGGTGCCGAAGCACCAAAGCCTTCCATACCAACGAAAGCAGCTTTGCCTGATTTACCACGCTCGCCCGTCAACCAACGGTCCCAACCAAGGCGGCCGCCGGCTTCAACGGCAACACGCACAGGGCCTGCTGGCAAGACTTTGCGGCGGTAGGCTTCGTCTTGCTCTTCGAACAGTTCCAGACACGGCATGGATACAACGCGTGTGCCAATGCCCTCTGCTTCAAGGATCGCGCGGGCGTCCATCGCGACAGATACTTCCGAACCCGTTGCCATCAGGATGGCCTGACGCTTGCCTGTCGCTTCGGCCAGAACATATGCGCCTTGGGCCGAAAGGTTCTTCAATTTGTGCTCTGTCCGTAGTGTCGGCAGGCCCTGACGGGTCAACGCCAGAACTGAAGGGGTTTCTTTGGACGTCAGAGCTATTTCCCAAGCCTCAGCTGTTTCGACCGTGTCGCAAGGGCGGAAGGTGTAGCTGTTTGGCGTGGCACGACAAATTGCCAGATGTTCCACTGGCTGGTGTGTGGGTCCATCTTCACCGACACCGATGCTGTCATGGGTCATGACAAAGACGGTGGGGATTTTCATCAAAGACGCCAAGCGCATGGACGGGCGCGCATAGTCTGTGAATGTGAAAAACGTACCGCCGTAGGCGCGTACGCCGCCATGCAGCACCATACCGTTCATCGCAGCGGCCATTCCGTGTTCACGGATACCATAGTAAATATAGCGGCCCTTGCGGTTGTCGATGTCATGGGTGCCAAGATCACCTGTCTTGGTGTTGTTTGAGCCTGTCAGGTCGGCTGAGCCGCCAACAGTTTCGGGCATGATCGGATTGATCACTTCCAAAACCATCTCAGAGCTCTTGCGCGTTGCCACTTTGGGTGCGCCTTCAGAGATCTGCTTTTTCAGGGCTTTGATTGTGGCCGAGAGCTTCTTTGGAGCCTCAAGTGCTAGGGCGCGTGTGAAGTCTTCCTGCTTGCGGCCCGAAAGCGTGGCAAAGCGCTCTTCCCATGCCGCGCGCTCGGTTGCGCCACGCGCGCCGATGGCTTCCCATTCTGCTTTGATGTCGGATGGGACTTCAAATGGTCCCCAAGTCCAGCCATATCCTTTTTTGGCGGCGGAAAGCTGATCGGCGTCTGTGAGCGCTCCATGGCCTTTTGAGGTGTCTTGGGCCGCATGGCCAAGTGCGATGTGTGTTTTGCACGCAATCATGGAAGGCTTGTTTGTGGTTTTTGCCTTGGTGATTGCGGCATCAATCGCGATCGGGTCATGTCCGTCGATCTCGATGACATGCCATCCCGCAGCTTTGAAGCGCTGTGGTTGGTTCGTGCGGTCCGAGAGCTCAACTGTGCCATCGATTGTGATGTTGTTGTTGTCCCAGAATACGATCAGTTTTCCAAGACGTTGGCGTCCAGCGAGTGTAATGGCTTCCTGGCTGATACCTTCCATCAGACATCCGTCACCAGCGATGACATATGTGTGGTGATCAACGACTTTGCGGCCGTAGCGCGCGCGTTGAATTTCTTCGGCGAGAGCGAAGCCCACGGCATTGGCGATCCCTTGGCCGAGAGGGCCAGTTGTTGTTTCGATGCCTTTGGCATGTCCAAACTCTGGGTGGCCTGCAGTGATCGCGCCCCATTGGCGGAAGTTTTTGACTTGCGAGAGTGTCATATCTTCGTAGCCGGTGAGGTGCAGAAGAGAGTAGAGCAGCATAGAGCCATGGCCCGCTGACAAAATAAAGCGGTCGCGATCTGGCCAGTCGGGTGCTTTTGCATCAAACTTAAGGTGCTTTTCATAGAGCACAGTCGCAACATCGGCCATGCCCATAGGCATGCCTGAATGTCCTGAGTTTGCAGCGGCAACAGCATCAAGTGTCAGCGCGCGAATGGCGGCAGCGCGCATCCAGTGGTCGGGGTTGGCAGCGCGAAGGGCGGCAATATCCAAGGCTTTGTCCTCATTTGGTGGCAACGGGTTTCTGGAGGGTCTTTAACAGCCTCTGGCGCAGAGGCAAATGTGGTTTTCCGCGGATGGGTGCAAAAGGTGGAAATATGACCTAAACTTTTGTCTACACCGCTCGAAACGGCAGTGATTTGATTCGCGATTGCGGAACAAGACAATAGACAGGCACGGTATTGAGGATGTGCAGATGAGTGAAATTGAAGAGCTGGAGCGCCGCATTACGGCGGCACTAGACCGAATTGGGCGCTCAGCTGAGGCCATGGGCACTGAAGTGTCAGGAGCTGATCCTGCCGAGGTGGCTGAGCTAAAGGCGGAGCTTGAAGCAGAGAAGCTTGCAAGCGCACAGCTTGAAGAGCGCAATAAGAAAATGCGCGAAAAATATGAAGAGGCCCGAGAGACGCTTGAAGCGGACCTTGAGCGTCAGCGCGAGGCGACTGCCACGCTCGATGTGGAAATGCAGCGGATGCGCGCAGCCAACGAGCAGTTGCGCGCCTCGAACGCAGCACTGCGCGAGGCGAATGAGCAAGGTGTCGGTGATGCACACCTCATTAACAAGGCAATGCTGGCCGAGCTTGAAGGCCTGCGCGCCGCGCGTGCAGTTGATAAGGCTGAGGTTGCAGCCATCGCTGAGACAATTGGAGCAGTGCTCACAGGGCCTCTGCCTAAACTTGAGGAGGATGTCTGATGCCGGAAATCAAGATCGAAATCGGCGGACGTGAATTTGATGTGGCCTGCCAAGAGGGGGAGGAGCACTACCTTCATAGTGCTGCTGCGATGCTCGATGTTGAAGCGAGCACGCTCACGAGTCAGATCGGCCGGTTGCCCGAGCCGCGCATGTTGTTGATGGCTGGGTTGATGTTGGCCGATAAAACAGCAGGTATTGAGGATAAGCTTAAAGCCCGTGACGCACGCATTGCAGAGCTTGAGAGCGAAATCGCTCGGTTGAGCGCCATGCCTGCGCCAGAGCCTGAGCGCATAGAAGTCCCGGTTATTCCAGCGTCGCTCAGTGACAGTATGGCGGAGCTCGCAGCAAGAGCAGAATCCATTGCCGGGGCGCTTGAAGAGCGTGTCGGTACGAAAACTTTGGCTGGCTGAACATTTCTGCCAGATTTCGTATTTACATCCCTATGAGATGCCGCTTATAGAAGCCCACGGTCACGGGGCGTAGCGCAGCCTGGTAGCGCACCTGTTTTGGGTACAGGGGGTCGTAAGTTCGAATCTTACCGTCCCGACCACTTCACTACATCATGAGAGAGAGCGTCGCAGTTTTGCGAGCGCTCTCTTTCGCGTTGTGTTGATTGGCCCCAAACTCCGACATATCCACTACATATAGGGTTCTGCTCTCTTCGCTGGAGAGGCGGTCGCACTGGGAGATTCGGCCCTCAGTGGTTATAGAAACTCCCAATTGATGCTAAAATTTTAGGCAAAGCTCTGAGTGTGCTTTGTGATTGGGTGCTCGCCAATAGGCTGAGTGAATTTATTTTCACAACCGCCAAAGTTATCCACCGCCATGTATAAAAACGACATCCAAATAACGCCTTTCATTAAGCGGTAGGGCTAAGCCTGCTAAAAGAAAAGGCTTTCACGGTTGCAGGGCTGATACCCTGGTTAGGTAGTGCCCTATCCGTAAGAAGTGGATGAATCGGGGGAGGGTTCGAGCCGATGCCTGAGGATGATTTCGTCAACAGTTAAATGGACAATTTTCTAAAAAGTTTCCGTTGACCTCTCACTGTCAAATACGCCAGATAGTGCCAGTCAGGCAAAAAACCACAACATATAGAGGTTAACGGTCGGGCGGGGACAGGTGTTTTTACAGATTGAGCCTTCGGGCGGTTTAATCGGATTGGCTGCTGTTTGATCGCAGACTGCAGCCACGTGCCCCTTCCAGATCAAGTCGGATTAAGTAGGACGCCATTCACAATCGTGGGTGGAAGTCGGGTATTTGGATTACAGTCTAGAAGGCAGAGCTGAGCAATGAAAATTGAGAGAAAATTCACCGAGGCAGGCAAAGACGCGTACGCAGATGTAGAGTTCGTCAAAACGACATCCGAGATCAGAAACCCTGATGGCACGGTTGTCTTCAAACTTGACGCAGTGGAGGTTCCGAAAAAGTGGAGCCAAGTTGCTTCTGATGTGATCGCTCAAAAATACTTCCGCAAAGCCGGTGTGCCGACCGCTCTCAAAAAGGTTAAGGAAAAAGACGTACCGGAGTTTCTCTGGCGCTCGGTTCCAGCCTCTGACAAAACTGAAAAGACAGGCGAGATCAGCGCTAAGCAGGTGTTTGACCGTCTTGCAGGCGCTTGGGCCTATTGGGGCTGGAAGGGCGGCTACTTTACAACAGAAGAAGACGCGAGCGCCTATTACGATGAAATGCGCCACATGCTGGCGACACAGCGCGCTGCGCCCAACTCGCCCCAGTGGTTCAACACCGGCCTGCATTGGGCTTATGGGATCGATGGACCGGGTCAGGGCCACTACTATGTAGACTACCAGTCAGGCGAGCTGACAAAATCAACATCAGCATATGAACATCCACAGCCCCACGCGTGCTTTATCCAGTCTGTTAAAGACGATCTGGTCGGCGACGGCGGCATCATGGATCTTTGGGTGCGTGAAGCGCGCTTGTTCAAATACGGTTCCGGCACGGGCACAAACTTCAGCCACCTGCGCGCTTCAAATGAAGCCCTCTCAGGCGGTGGCAAATCCTCTGGCCTTATGGGGTTTCTCAAAATTGGTGACAGGGCTGCTGGTGCGATCAAATCGGGCGGCACAACACGCCGCGCAGCCAAGATGGTTATCGTCGATGCGGATCACCCCGATATCGAGGAATATATCAACTGGAAGGTGAAAGAGGAGCAGAAAGTTGCTTCAATCGTCGCGGGCTCAAAGCTGCATGAAGAAAAACTCAACGAGATTTTCGGTGCAATCCGCACTTGGGACGGTTCCAGCGAAGATTCTGTGGATCCGAAGAAAAACGAACAGCTCAAAGCTGCTATTCGCAGTGCGAAAAAGGTCCACATTCCGGAAACATACGTCAAACGCGTGTTGGATTATGCAAAGCAGGGCTTTGGCTCGATCGAATTTCCGACCTATGACACAGATTGGGACTCAGAGGCCTATGCCTCGGTGTCGGGTCAGAACTCCAACAACTCGATCCGCGTGACCAATGCCTATCTCAAGGCCGTCAAGGATGATGCTGATTGGGAGCTTATCCGCCGCACAGACGGCTCGGTCGCCAAGACCATCAAGGCACGCGCGCTTTGGGAAGATGTGGGCCACGCGGCTTGGGCTTGTGCTGATCCTGGCATCCAGTTCCACGACACAGTCAACGAGTGGCACACATGCCCGGAAGATGGCGAAATCCGTGGTTCCAACCCGTGCTCGGAATATATGTTCCTTGATGACACCGCGTGTAACCTTGCCTCGATGAACCTGTTGACCTTCCTGAAGGACGGCAAGTTCCAGACCGAAGACTACATGCACGCCACGCGCCTCTGGACTGTGACGCTCGAGATTTCCGTTATGATGGCCCAGTTCCCGTCAAAGGAAATTGCGCAGCGCTCCTATGACTTCCGCACATTGGGCCTTGGTTACGCCAACATCGGTGGCCTTTTGATGAACCTTGGCCTTGGCTATGACAGCGATGAAGGCCGTGCGATTGGCGCCGCTCTAACTGCGATTATGACAGGTGTGTCTTACGCGACATCAGCCGAAATGGCGGGCGAGCTGGGCGCATTTGCTGGCTATGAGCGCAACCGCGAGCACATGCTGCGCGTCATCCGCAACCACCGCAATGCAGCTTATGGCGCCACGGAAGGGTATGAAAACCTTGAGATCAAGCCCGTGCCGCTTGATCTGGCCAATTGCCCTGACAGCACCATGGTTGATCTTGCTATGGCCGTTTGGGACGAAGCCCTCCAGCTCGGCGAAAAGCACGGCTACCGCAATGCGCAGGTCTCTGTTATTGCGCCCACAGGTACGATCGGTCTTGTGATGGACTGCGACACGACAGGCATCGAGCCAGACTTTGCGCTTGTGAAGTTCAAAAAGCTTGCGGGTGGTGGCTACTTCAAGATCATCAACCAGTCTGTGCCTGCCGCGCTTGAAAAGCTTGGCTATGGCTCCGCGCAAATTGAGGAGATTGTCTCCTATGCTGTGGGTCACGGCACCATGGGCAACGCGCCCGGCATCAACCACACGTCACTCATCGGCCACGGCTTTGGCCAAGCACAGATTGATAAGGTCGAGAATGCTCTCGGAACAGCCTTTGATATCCGCTTTGTGTTTAACCAATGGACGCTGGGGGAAGAGTTCTGCACCGGCACGTTGGGGATCCCTGCGGCCAAGCTGAACGACCCGACCTTTGATATGCTCAAGCACCTTGGTTACACACGTGCCGATGTTGAAGCGGCCAATGACCACGTGTGTGGCACCATGACGCTGGAAGGCGCGCCGCACTTGGCTGAAAAGCACTACAACGTCTTTGACTGTGCCAACCCATGCGGCAAGCGCGGCAAGCGCTACCTGTCAACCAACGCACACATTTACATGATGGCGGCGGCGCAGAGCTTTATTTCAGGTGCGATCTCCAAGACGATCAACATGCCGAATGATGCGACAATTGAGGACTGCCAGAAGGCATATGAGCTCTCATGGTCACTGGGTGTGAAAGCCAACGCGCTGTATCGCGATGGCTCCAAGCTCAGCCAGCCTCTGGCCTCTGCGCTGGTTGAGGATGACGACGAAGCGCTCGAAATCCTCGAAACGGGCTCAGCACAAGAAAAAGCAGCTGTTTTGGCAGAGAAGATCGTTGAGAAAATCATCGTCAAGGAAGTTGTAAAATCACATCGTGAGAAAATGCCTGAGCGCCGCAAGGGCTATACGCAAAAAGCGGTTGTTGGCGGTCACAAAGTCTATCTGCGGACAGGTGAGTACCAAGACGGCTCTCTCGGTGAGATCTTCATCGACATGCACAAAGAGGGCGCTGGCTTCCGTGCCATGATGAACAACTTCGCAATCGCGGTATCGGTTGGTCTTCAGTATGGTGTGCCGCTCGAAGAGTTTGTCGATGCCTTCACCTTCACCAAGTTCGAGCCTGCGGGCATGGTTCAGGGCAACGACAGCATTAAGAATGCAACGTCGATCCTTGACTATATCTTCCGCGAACTGGCGGTGTCCTACCTTGACCGCACCGATCTTGCGCATGTGAAGCCATCAGGTGCGAGCTTTGATGACCTCGGCCGTGGCGAGGAAGAGGGTGTGAGCAACATCAAGGAGATGAGCGAAAACTCTGCCTCTCGTTCGCTGGAAGTGCTCAAGCAGATCAGCTCGACCGGCTATTTGCGCAAGCGTTTGCCTCAGGAGCTTGTGGTGCTGCAAGGCGGACAGAGCTTTGGTGGCATGTCGATGGCAACAGCCGACCCTGTGACGGCGCTCAATACGCTCGTGCCGGAGACGTCGGGTGTGACGGCGGCAGCTGTGATCACCGACACCGAAACGCTGGCCACAACCACCAGCACGACAGCCATGGCAATGGATGAGCGCACGAAGGCCAAGATGCAGGGCTATGAAGGCGAAGCCTGTGGCGACTGCGGAAACTACACGCTGGTGCGCAACGGCACCTGCATGAAGTGCAACACATGTGGAGCGACCTCAGGGTGCTCATGACGGTCACGGGGCGGGTGCGCTCGCCCCTGAACGCGTTCAGGCCGCAGGCATAAAACTCCGAGCGGTGAATATAAGTGAGCCTGAACGGCGAAACTTGATGGGGGGTCCAAGCGGCCCCCCTTTTTTTGTCTGAGAATCAAATGCATAGACGGGGGCGCAGGTTTTTTGGGGCGTAAGATTTATCGGCTTTCCGGGGGCTTGCAAGAGGGCTTGTGCGCGGTCGGATGACCGTAAGCGCAGCTTTGCCAGAGGTGTGCTGAGTCGTGCGCGCCAAATGGCTCAGACGGGATCTCGCTTTTGGAATGAGCCAAGTAGCGCCTGTGAAAACCGCCTCTTTGGCAGCTTTTGGCGCGTGGTTTCGGGCCTTTGATTTGGGGCTGTTCGGGCGTTCTGTTCCGTGGCTATGGTCGATTTGAAGGCATGAAGCCTTTTTCAATTTAGGTAATCGAACAATGAAAAAAGTTACTCTCACACTCGCAGCGCTCGCAACCGCTCTGACACCCATGCTCGCACATGCGGACATGATGGCAGATCTGGATAGCAATGGTGACGGTGTGGTGACCGTGGATGAGCTGCAAGCAGCGATGCCCGACGTGACAGCTGAGAGCTTCTCGGAAATGGACATCAATGACGATGGGATGCTTGATGCCGACGAGATCGCAGCCGCTGAAGACGCAGGCCTGATGAACCAAGACGGCTAAGGCCGCTCTTGAACCGAGGCGCGCGCCGTCTTGGCAACACATGAAGAAAAGCCCCGAAGCATTTGTTTCGGGGCTGTTTTTATACCTCGGCGCGCTTGAGCATCCCGAAGAGATCACGGGGGTCGTCAGGGTCGGCCAGCATATCAAGGTCTTGATAGAATGCCGTGCCTTTGATGTTCTCTCGCACGTATCGCAGCGCGGAGAAATCTTCGATGGCAAAGCCGACGCTGTCAAACAGGGTGATCTGCTTGTCGCTCACGCGGCCCTTGGCTGCGCCTGTGATAACTTCCCAAAGCTCGGTCACGGGATGATCTTCGGCAAGCTGCTGGATTTCGCCTTCAATACGCGTTTGCGGCGGAAATTCTACAAAGATATCAGAACGATGCAGGATCGCTTCGGCCAGCTCTGTTTTGCCGGGGCAGTCGCCGCCGATGGCGTTGATATGCACACCTGCGCCGATCATGTTGTCTGTCAGGATCGTGGCGCATTGCTTGTCTGCGGTGCAGGTTGTGATGATCTCTGCACCTTCCATGCTGTCTTCGGCGGATTTGCACTTGGTGACATGCACCCCCATGCCCTCAAGGTTGCGGGCGGCCTTATCTGTGGCGGCGGGGTCAGTGTCGTAAAGCCGCACAGCCTCAAGCCCGATGATGGCTTTCATCGCCAGTGTCTGAAACTCCGATTGTGCGCCATTGCCGATCATGGCCATGGTCTTGGCGCCTTTGGGGGCAAGGTGCTTGGCGGCCATCGCCGAGGTGGCCGCTGTGCGCAGCGCGGTGAGCAGTGTCATCTCGCTGAGCAGGGTCGGGTAGCCAGTGTAGACATCGGCCAGCAGGCCAAAGGCGGTGACGGTTTGAAGGCCTTCGGATGTATTTTTCGGGTGACCGTTCACATATTTGAAGCCGTAAGCCTCACCATCAGATGTGGGCATGAGCTCGATCACACCGACATCAGAGTGGCTTGCGACGCGAGGGGTTTTGTCAAACAGCTCCCAGCGTTTGAAGTCGGTTTCTATCTCGGCGGCCAGACCGCGCAGCATGTCTTCCAGCCCGATATGGTGGACAAGGCGCATCATGTTTTCGACGGAGACGAATGGAACGTAAGCCTTTGAAGATGGTTTCAGCATGTTGAATTCCTTATGAAAAAGCGCGTGTCGGGCGGTCAAAGACGCGGCGGCCAAGGGCCGAGGCGGCCAGATCGACCATGACTTGCGCGGTGCGGCCGCGCTCATCGAGGAACGGGTTGAGCTCGACAAGGTCGAGCGAGGTCATCAGCCCGGAATCGCATATCATCTCCATAACCAGGTGGGCCTCGCGCATGGTTGCGCCACCGGGAACCGTTGTGCCAACGGCGGGGGCGATCATTGGGTCGAGAAAGTCGACATCTAGGCTCACATGCAGCGCGCCTTTGGCTTTGGCCACCACGTCCAAAAAGGCCGTTAGCGGGGCGGCGATGCCTGTCTCGTCAATCATCCGCATGTCATATGCGCGAATTTTGGTCTCTTGCATGGCCTCACGCTCGGGCGCATCGACAGACCTTAGGCCCAAAATACAAACATTTTCTTGCGGGATAGGACGTTCGACCTTGGGAAAGCCGTTAAACCCTTTGCGGCCAGTGACATAGCCAATCGGTGTGCCGTGTAGGTTGCCTGACGCTGTTGTCTCGGGGGTGTGGTAGTCGGTGTGGGCGTCAAGCCACAACAAAAACTGCGGCTGGCCTTTTTCAGCGGCGTAAGCGTTGACCCCGCCAACCGAGCCGAGCGAGAGCGCGTGATCACCGCCCAGAAAGATGGGAAGACCCTTTGACATGGCGTCCTGGCCTTTGCGCCAGAGGCGGTTTGTCCAGCCGACTGTTTCGTGGTTTTTGTAGATGCGCGCCTGTGGGTCGTCTTCGGGGTGCTCGGCGGGGGCCATATTGCCCCAATCGCGCACGCGGTAGCCAAGCTCTGTGAGAGCGTCTCCGAGGCCTGCTGTGCGGTAGGCATCTGGCCCCATGAGGCAGCCCTTGCGGCGCTTTCCAGAGTCCATCGGAGCACCGATGAGGATGATATCACGCATCTTTTCTGTCCTTGTTCGCGTTTGGTTGTCTGCAGAATATGAACGATTTGGGGCAGTAAACAGCTTTCAAAGTGATCATGCTGAGGCTAGATTGTTCGAAATGATGCGCAGGAGTGACCATAATGGACGAACTTGATCAGAAGCTGGTGGCTGCGCTGCGCCGTGATGCGCGGGCCTCGCACTCAGACCTTGCCGGGGCGCTTGGTGTGACGCGGGCGACGGTGCGGGCGCGGATTGAGCGGCTGGAGGCGCGGGGGGTTATTCTGGGCTATTCTGCGGTGTTGCGCGAAGACCGTTTGGCCGACCCTGTGAGAGGGCTGATGATGATCGGGATCGAGGGGCGGGGCACCGAGCGGATCTTGCGCCAGCTGGCGGGCTTTTCGGCTGTGCGCGGGGTGCATAGCACCAATGGGCGTTGGGATGTGATTGCGGAAATCGGAACAGACAGCCTAGAGGCTTTTGATGCGGTTCTGACCCAGATCCGCAAGCTCGACGGGGTTGCGACTTCGGAGACATCCTTGCTTTTGAGCACCAAGAAGGCCACGGGCTGAAGGCCAGCGCGCGCTCGGGTTAACGGTGCGCAGCGCGGCAAAATGAGGGGGGTGATATGCGTGCACCGGGCGTGCACCATGCGTGCACCGCCTGAGCACCGTCGGCCTTAACCCAAAATTAATGAATGCAGCGTGCGCTCAAACGCGGTTCTTGGCGGCGGCGAGCCAGACGAGGGCAAGAGCGATGGACACGATCGCGTTCCAGCTGGCCATGGACAGTGTGAACAGCTCCCAAGGCGCTTCATCACAGCGCACGATGGGGGCGGACATGATTTGCGCCAGAAGGTCGGAGCCGCTGAGGCCCGAGACCGTGTTGGAGGCGCAGCTCGACGGCCCGTCCCAGAGTTTGCGCTCCACACCTGTGTGATAGATCCCGATCGCGGCCGTTGTGAGGGCCGCACCTGCGCCAAGCAGGGGCCAGAGGCGCCCGGGCACAAACAGGCCGATCACGGCGATGACAATGGCCAGGATATGCGGGTAGCGCTGCCAGTAGCAGAGCTTACAGGGCGGCATGTTGCCGATATACTGAAAGGCGAGCGCGCCCAACATCATGGCGGCAGAGCCGAGGCCTGCCACAAGGATAAGATTGGTGCGCGAGACGCTCATAGGAATTTCACCACATAGAACCCGCCCAGAAGCAGGGCGCAGAATAGGATGAACATAAGCCCAAGGCGGCGCTCGATAAAGTCACGAATAGGTGCGCCGAATTTCCAGAGCAGGAATGCGACGAGGTAAAAGCGCAACCCGCGCGCCACAATCGAGGTTATGATGAAGGTGAACAAAGACATGCCTGTCCAGCCCGACATGATTGTGATCACCTTATAGGGGAAGGGCGTCATGCCTGCGACAAGCACGGCCCAGAAGCCGACGTCGTTAAAGCGTGTGTTGAAGGCTGCGACAGCGTCGGCTTTACCCAAGCTCTCAAGGATCGGTTGGCCCAGCTCTGCAAAGGCGAGCGCGCCGATGGCGTAGCCCAGAAGCCCGCCGATCACAGAGGCTGTGAGCGCCACGGTTGCGATAAGCCACGCGCGCGAGGGGCGGGCGAGGATCATGGGGATCATCAGGATATCAGGTGGAATGGGGAACACCGAAGATTCGATGAACGCCACGAAGGCCAGCCACCACATCGCATGGCGATGTTCGGCAAGGCGCATTGTCCAGTCATAAAGGCTGCGCAACATGTGTCTGCTCTTGTTGTTATTGTTATCTTTACTGCCTGCGCCTATTGGGCCGTGCTTTTTGGGGCGCGTCAAGGCTTGGGGCGCGCATATCATATGTAAAACGCCACAGGACCACCGAAGGGACGGGGAAAGAGACCCTGTTTTCCACTTTTGCGGAACTGATTTGGCACTCTGTGCATTTTTGACTTTTCGCGCCCCAGCGAACAGGCTAAACGGCTCAGCATGTGCCCAAGTGGCGGAATGGTAGACGCAGGGGATTCAAAATCCCCCGCCGCGAGGCGTGCCGGTTCGAGTCCGGCCTTGGGTACCACAGCACATAAATTTAAGGCGCTGCATCGCAGCGCCAGATAGCAACATATGATTCGTTTGAAACCTCAATCGATTCGTATGTTAAAATTGTGGCAATTTTTTCAGACCGTGTTCAATCCTGCAGATGCCAGCGCATCATCTCTGATCTGTGACCAATGGTTTTGCAGAGATCTCGCGGTTTTGGACTTTGTTAAATCTTTTTAGGAGCTGATTAACTGTTGCTTGATTGTGCACAATCGAGCGCCAGAGGGGCACGGCTGTCTGGCGCAGGCAGTCAAAAATATCTCGCAAAAACAGACCCAAAACGGCTTCTCGGCGTGTTGCGATATTGGAAACAGTGGCCGTGTTTCTGCGCCAAACGCCTCTGTTTGATCGGCGCTGATTTGCTCTTAGGGGGAGCAATACTGCACTTTTCCCAACAAATTTATCTTTCGAGACTCTCTTAATAGCCCTATGACTGAAAGGGCCCAACTGGGGGGCGTAGTGAGTAAATGGTCACGGGGGCGACCGCTGAACTGCGAAGCATCGGGATGATGCGAAAAGCGCTGCTGTGTCTTTTAGAGAGACTTTGCGGCGATTGCTGCCAACTGAGATGTGCCCTTGGGCACGCTCGCTGCTGTGATGTCTTTTCTGCCTCTCTATCCCACTGCCTTTGCGTGAAATGTAACGGATGTCTTGAGCTTGCTCATGATGTTCACAATCGGCGGACGGGGCGTTCCCCGAGGTTGAGATAGAGGGCTTTGTTATGGCTGATCTGGTACTGAATTGGGGATTGTTGGGCGCTTACGGCACCAACTTGGAGCCAACACAAACTGTCGACACGGGCGGTGTAAATGTGACCGTCGGCTTCCAGGCGCAAGACGAGGAGGCCTCTG